>JBFHKL010000151.1:0-10051 GCA_041595375.1 Saccharicrinis sp. | reverse complement strand
GGCAGCATTAATTTCTGAAAACGGCAGCATTGATTGGTTATGTTTACCTAAATTTGATGCGCCATCTGTTTTTGCCAGGTTACTAGATAAGAACAAGGGCGGTTCTTTATCTATTGAACCTGAAAAACTACTGTCAATAGGTCAGCAATACATTGAAAGAACAAATTTACTATGTACCAGATATATTTGTGAAGATGGTGTTTTTGAAATAATAGATTTCATGCCTCGTTATAAAAATGAGAAAGGTGTAGCCTATGCTCCACCTGAAGTGGTCCGGATTTTTAACCGGATTAGCGGGGCTCCTAAATTTAGAATTAAATACGATCCAAAACTGGAATACGGCCTGCACGATACGGCGATCACTACAAATAAAAGATATATTAAAGCCGCAACCAAAAAAGGTCCTTATGATTCATTATACTTTTATTCTGATTTTGATCAAAATAGCATACTTCATAATGAGGTAATATCACTGACAGAGAGTAAATTTATTTTAGTAAGTTATAATCAAAAATTACTCAAGCAAACTATCCATAAAGCCAAGTTAATAATGGAGCGTACCAAGGTGTACTGGCTTAATTGGAGTGAGAGAACAACCACCTATAAAAAATACAATGAAGAAATAAACCGTAGTGCACTAACACTTAAACTATTAAGCTACCAAAAAACCGGTGCTGTTTTAGCTGCACTTACAACTTCTTTACCCGAAACTATTGGTGAAGTACGTAACTGGGATTACCGTTTTTGCTGGATCAGAGATGGCTCTATGGTTGTGAAAATACTAAACCAACTGGGACATAACTCCGTGGCAAAAAACTACCTGAACTTTATCGTTAATATTCTTCCAGAAAAAGATGAGAAGATGCAGATAATGTATGGTATTAGTGGCGAAAAGAAACTTTCGGAATACGAACTGCCTCATTTAAGCGGTTATGCTGATTCTTCACCCGTAAGAGTAGGAAATGCCGCCTATAAACAAAAACAAAATGATATATATGGAATCTTAATGGATGCTATATATCAACATTTTAGTATATTTTCTGCAACACTTGACTATAGTGAAGACTTATGGACTGTTGTACGAAATGTAGTAAAGATGGTAGAAAGAAACTGGCAAAAACCCGACAAAGGTATTTGGGAGATCAGAAACGAAAGCAAGCATTTCACCTTTAGTAAAGTATTGTGTTGGGTAGCTATTGACCGGGCCCAAAAAATAGCCACTTTGCTGGGACAGGAGGACTATATTAAAAAATGGAAAAAACTGGAAGATAAAATCCGTATTGACATTGAAAAAAATGCTTGGTCGGAGAGCAAACAAGCTTATACACAATGTTATTCTACTGAAGATATGGATGCCTCTGTACTACTGATGGAAAGCTATGGCTTTGTAAA
This sequence comes from Saccharicrinis sp., assembly GCA_041595375.1. Lineage (GTDB taxonomy): Bacteria > Bacteroidota > Bacteroidia > Bacteroidales > Marinilabiliaceae > Saccharicrinis. The sequence goes on along the minus strand of JBFHKL010000151.1, from coordinate 8,659 downwards.
TGCGAATGATGAAAGATACAAATCAACAGTCTATAGCATCCAAAAAGACCTGGAACACAACGGATTGATGTATCGTTATGTCAATCACGATGACTTTGGAGCCCCCAAATCGGCCTTTACAATCTGCTCTTTCTGGCTCGTAAATGCCCTCTATAAAATTGGTGAGAAAAAAGCGGCCATAGAACGCTTTGAAAAATTATTGGTGTATTGTAATCATTTAGGACTTTTTAGTGAAGATCTGGATTTTGAAACCAAACGTCAACTGGGGAATTTCCCTCAAGCCTATTCACATTTAGCGCTTATTGAAACAGCCATTACCATATCAGAAGGAGAAACTACCAGAGAAGAAAAGATAATGAACGCCATAAGGTAAGGATTTTTATTTAAGTTTTCAGTTCTCAGCTTTTTATCGACACTATTTAACCGTCAATCAAAGTCTGAGAACTGAAATTTTTTCTTTTATGCTGAAGCCTTATCAACAAAACGAACACTGCTTTTAAACAAAAGACTACGCTATAATGATTAGCGCTTACTTCTTCATCAATTCATGAAAAGTATGGCGATAAAAGTCTCCATCATTGACAGGATATTCTTCTGCATCTTTTTTCCAATTTACTACAGTAGTTTCAACCGGATAAGTAAGTAACATATGCAATTGCTCAGGGCTAAGCAATGCCGTACCCGTAAAGATAGTCACTTTATATTTTTCTCTGATATCAGTACCTACAGCCTGACTTAAAATCAGATCAATATTTTCATTATTCTTCATCTTCAGACTTACTTTAGTACCTTCTTTCAGATAACCAAAGTAACGGTTCCCATCTTCAAGATAGGTTTCCCACTGAAATGCAATTTTAGCCTGTCCATTTTCAAAAATACACATTGACTTACCTCTTATTTTATTTTTTGTTCCACTAAAGAAGCGCTCTAACCTTTTACTAACGGCGAAATACATTTCCTCCATTTCGCTTTGACCAGTCAAGGCCTTGTCTAGCTTTATTTTTGTATCTGCCTCTACTACTAATTCTTTTTTAAACTCCCAGTTCCCATTTTCGTGCAAAATCACCTCTCTTCCATCTTTTGTAACTGCTTCTAACTGAGCATAACTCAACACGGTACTGAACACTAACAACACTAAAAATACTATTCTCATTTTATCTGATATTTTATTAAAAATCTTTAAACGCAGAAAGATAACAATTTTTAGACCAGATAATTTCAGAAAAACTATTTTTGTAAAATACTTATCAAGGATATTTATTGTATGAGCAAAGCTGATATTACATGCCCCGTATGTAGACTAAATTATAAGCCAGAAGAGCTAAAAAGGAATTGCAGCAATTGTTTTGCCTGTACAGGTTGCGAGGTATATACTTGCTATAAATGCGGCGCCCGAATTGAGCTTAAACCTCCCGGCAAAATAAAAAAAAGCCGTCTTCAGTAGGCATTACCCCATACTAAATCACTTCTTTTTAAATTCTGCCATTGTATGGTTCTCAAATAGTAAGCCATCATATTCATCACCTGGGTAATAAAAAAATCATTCCATCACCATATTTTCAACACCCTTTAGGCATAGCCTAATATGATTATCAACATCTGGCAGCTCTACATTATCTTTATCCGATTTGCCAATTTTTACTTTTTGTTTTACAAACTGATACACATCACCCGTTTCCTGAACTACAGTAATCATATAATTATCATCTCCTTGCGATACAATAGCGGTCCTAGGAACTGCCCAAACCGAGTCAGCAGCAACAATCACCTGACCGTGCACCATTTGATTTATAGCAAATAATTTTGCTGAATCATTGTTTATGGAGGCATAACATTCCAGTGCATTTGAGGTATCACTTAGCTTTAAACCAACCCGGGTAAGCACTGCCTTTGCATTAAATTCACTATGCATTAAACTATTAAAGTAAACCACCTGCCCCTGCTTTATTTTCCTCACATCCTTCTCATAAAAAGAAAGTTGAAGTTCTGCTTTGTTTATATTCACTATCTCAGCTAATTCTGTTTCCCGGTTAACATATTGCCCCGGTAATACATTTAGCTTGTTTAGTTGACCGGAGATAGGACTTGTAATTGTATAATCAGAAACATAAACCCCTTGCTTAATGATTGAAACATCAAGACCTATTTGTTGCAACTTAAGAGCTAAAGCATTATAAGTGGCCCTTTCTGACAGATATTCACTTTCTGCCAGCATAAATTCATTTTCTGTTTTTATATCTTCACCATAAAGCATTTTTGCTCTTTCATAGTTTGCTTTTAACTGATTAATTTTTGCTGCAGAAGAAGCGAATTCCTGTTGAAGTTGAATAAAAGCATTTCCTCCAATCTTAAACAATGGGGCATTACGTTCAACAGATTGACCTTGATTGACCATCACTTCGCTCACTAATCCTTCTATAGAAGCACTAATTTTAGCAATGCCATCTTTGGCTGATATTATTTTACCCGAAAAAGGTATTCCCTCTTCTATCCGTATTTTTTGAGGGGTACCAACCATCATATTTTCAGAAAGGAATTGCTCTTTTGTTATCTCAATATAATCGTTTTCCGGCGTAGCCTGTATGTTTTTTTCATTTTTACAGGCTGCACAAAACAACATCAAACAAACTACTATATACAATTGATTCATAGTATGTTATTTATTAATTTGTAAAATACTTCAACGCCAAATAATTCTTGTTGTAATTCAACAACAGATCGTAATAAGCAGATTCGATCTTAAGCGCTGTTTCAAGACTATTTGTTAAATGCAAAAAATCAATCTCCTTAAGGCCATAAGCACTTAAGGCTGTCCTTTTTATCTCCTGAGCAAGAGGTAATTCTGTTTCCTTGTATTGCTCTATTAAAATGAAATTTTGCTTTAGGGTTGATTCTAACTCCTTAACCCTGGCATTAATATTTGCAATTTCATAGTCAATCAGATACTTTTGTGATTCACTAGCCAGTTGTGCCGACTTAATCAGATTTTTATGGCTACCATAAAACAGAGGTATGGCAAGTCCAACTTCAAAACCATGATAATATTCGGCATTTTCATATTGGTTTGAGCCAATAAAATAATTAAAAGTAAAATCAGGAAGGGCTTCATTTTTTGCTATGCTCACTTGCGAGCTAGCGTATTGGTTTTGAAGTTTTAAATACCTCAATATTTTTAGTGAATCATCTGCAAATGTTCGAAAAGAAAAAACCTCACACTCTATTGGCAATTGAAAATCTTCAGTGGTATTCATCATCATTTTGAGCTTATTAAAGGCCACATCATACTTAATCGAGACCTCATGAAGATCAAGTAATATTGCATTTCGCTTTGATTTTATATGCAAATACTCCAGTCTATTGACATCCTTTACTACCATTTTTCTTTCATATTTATTTAGCAACATTGAATAAATACTATCGAGTTGTTGATGGATATCTATATTTTTTTTCAATACAAGACATTCGAAATAGGTAATGGACACCTCTTTTAATAAGCGATTTTTTTCAAGCTCATACTCTGCTTCTGCCATAGAAAGCTCTGTTTGCTTTGCCTTATTTTTTGACCTGTAAAATGTAGGAAATGCAAATTCCTGTTCAATACTCCACACCCTCAAAGGATAACCGTTATCTGCAATATTATTTTGGTCAGAGCCATAGCTAATAAAGGTTTTTGGAATATCAACAGCTGTTTTAATGGAAACATCGGCCTGTTCTATTTTAAGCAAAAATCCCTTTAAGCGATTATTATTTTCAAGAGCTAATTGAGTAATCTGGTTCAGATTACGTACTTCCTCCTGACCAAAAATGGATACTACCGGAAGAAAAAGAAGGATGATGGTAAGCGCATTAGACCGTATGAATCGTAACGGAAAAAACTTTATACCAGTAACATTATAGAAAATTTCAAACAACAAAGGGAAAGCTATCATTGTCAACATAGTAGATGTCACCAATCCGCCTATTACCACCGTAGCCAGGGGGCGTTGTACTTCGGCCCCAGCTCCCGTTGAAATAGCCATTGGCAGAAAGCCCATAGCCGCAGCTCCGGCAGTTAACAATACAGGCCGTAACCTATCACGCGTTCCTGTAATAATCAGTTCCCGCATATTTTTCACACCCTCTTTTTGCAGATCTTTAAAATGTTCTATCAGTACTATACCATTGAGCACCGCTATCCCAAACAAAGCAATAAATCCAACACCTGCCGACACACTAAAGGGCATTCCGCGTATCCAAAGCAGTAAAACACCCCCCACTGTGGCCAAAGGAATGGCAGTAAATATCATAATCGCATCTTTAAGCGATTGAAATGCAAAATGTAAAAAAATGAAGATCAGCAGAAGAGCTACAGGTACAGCAATGAGTAGTCGACGAGAAGCACTCTGCAGGTTCTCGAATTGACCTCCATATTCAATATAGTTGCCGGGTTGCAATTGGATATGTTCATCTATGATTTGCTGAATATCATGTATCACAGATTGCAAGTCGCGGTTTCGTACATTAACACTAACGACAACTCTTCGCTGGGTATTATCCCGCGATATTTTTGCGGGTCCAGTTGTATAATTAATATCCGCAAACTCAGCTAGCGGTACCTGTCCCTTTAAAGGAGTTTGTATAAGTAGTGTTCGTATATCATCGATATCTTTGCGCTTTTCATTCTGAAGACGCAGTACCATATCGAAGCGTTTTTCTCCTTCAAAAACCACTCCGGCAATAGCTCCGCCAAAGGCAGCAGACAAATAGGTATTTAACAAACTAACATCCACTCCATACATGGCCAGTTTTTGACGATTATATGCCACTTTTATTTGTGGCAGGCCAGTTGTTTTCTCAAGAATAATATCAGCAGCTCCGGGAACATTACTGATGAGATTCTTAATATCATTCGCTTTGCGATTGATATAATCAAGGTCTTCTCCATATAATTTTATAGCTATGTCGGCTCTTACACCTGTAATCAATTCGTTAAACCTCATTTCAATAGGTTGAGTAAATTCATACTCGATACCCGGAATAATTTCCAAAGCCTCTTTGAACTTAAGTGCCAGTTGCTCTTTATTAGCTGCTTTAACCCATGTACTCCTAGGATGTAGTTTAATAATCATATCTATTTCCTCCATCGACATAGGGTCAGTTGGAACTTCGGCAGCACCAATACGACATACAATCTGATCAACCTCATCAGGAAACTCACTCATTAGGATATTTTCCATTTTGGTGGTCATCTGAATTGTTTCCGAAAGCGATGTTCCTGTCTTTAAAACAGGTTGAATAACAAAATCTCCTTCATCGAGTGTAGGCACAAACTCTCCGCCTATGCGGGTAAACAGAAACCCGGTAAAAATTATAGATGCCAAAGCCGTTCCAAGCACAATTGACTTATGTTCGCATGACCATTTAATAACCGGATAATAGGAATCATAAATTTTTTCTAACAATCTTGTCGAAAAGCTTTTATTTTTCAAATTACGGGGATGAAGAAATAAGGAAGATGCCACCGGCAGCCATGTTAAACCCATGATCATAGCACCTATGATGGCAAAGGAAAATGCCAGTGCCATTGGCTGGAACATTTTACCTTCCACACCACGCAGCGATAAAATGGGAATAAAAACGATAAGAATGATAATTTGACCGAATATGGCCGATTTCATCATTTTTGAGGCACTTACCATGGCAATATTATCCATTACCTTTTGCTTTTCATCCACAGGTGCATTGTTTATTTCTTTATGCATCAAGCCCATGCGCAACACAATAAATTCTACAATAATTACAGCTCCGTCGATTATTATACCAAAATCAAGAGCTCCAAGACTCATTAAATTAGCATCAATACCAAAAATGTACATCAGAGAAATGGTAAAAAACAAGGCAAGAGGAATCATAGAAGAGATAACCAATGCAGAACGTAAATCTCCAAGCAAAAGCAATACGGTAAGAAATACAATAAGGGCTCCTAAAATCAGGTTTTCTGCCACCGTATGCGATGTTTTAACAATAAGCTCTCCTCTTTCCAGAATAGGATTAATAAAAACACCTTCAGGAAGATTTTTTTGTACCTCCTCCACTCTCTCCTTAACGTTACGGATCACTTCTTTGGAATTGGCATTCTTCAGCATCATTACCTGCCCCAGTATTGTCTCACCCTTTCCATTGGCTGTTATTGCACCAAAACGGTTAGCATACCCAAACCTCACTTCCGCTACATTACGAATATAAACGGGTATTCCTTCATTCGATTTTATATATATATTTTGAATGTCAGCTATGCTTTTCACCTGCCCATCTCCACGGATAAAATAACTTTGCTTATTCTTTTCAATATAAGCCCCTCCACTAATATTATTGTTAGAAGTTAAAGCATCATATACTTCAAGAAGATTTACGCCCAGACTTTTAAGAACCTTGGTATTGATGGCAATTTCATATTGCTTTAAAAAACCACCCCAACTATTTACTTCCACTACACCGTTTATTCCCGATAACCTTCGCTTAACAATCCAGTCCTGAATGGTTCTCAGTTCCATAGGCGAATAGACATCTTCATATCCAGGCTTTACATCAAGAATGTATTGATAAATTTCACCTAAACCGGTTGAAATAGGTCCCATTTCCGGGGAACCATAACTTTCTGGTATTTTTTCGGCTGCATTTTTAATTTTTTCGGCAATTAATTGACGAGGCAGATAAGTGCCCATGTTTTCTTCAAAAACTACGGTAACCAATGAAATACCAAATTTAGATATGGAACGTATTTCTTCTACCCCTGGAAGATTAGCCATTTCCATTTCTACCGGGGCAGTTATAAATTGCTCTATTTCCTGTGTCGACAGATTCCCCGATGTTGTAATTACTTGTATTTGATTATTTGTAATATCAGGAACTGTGCCTACTGGTATTTTGTAAATAGAATACAATCCAATACCTACAACTGTTAATGTAAAAAGGATGACTATTAACTTATTTTTTATACTAAACTGTATAATTTTTTCAAGCATCTTTTTATCTATTGTTTTAACTAACAATAAATTTACTTTTTTTTAACTGATTTATCAATACCTGCTTCTTTTAATTTTGGAATGCTAAAAAAACTGTGACAACGCAGAATATTTAAATAAATTATCCTAATATTCTAAGTTAGCTTAAGAATTTAATTCTGCTTTTCTGCGGGATGCAGGGAATAACAACCATCAAACCATCCATGACAATAAGAATTGGTAATGATCAATATTAAGGTATACTTGCTTAAAAACTGCAGATAGTATTGCCCCTAAAGGACACCAATGAGGATATTATTAAATCGATTCCAAGTATATACCTCTAAACATTTCTATGTGTTCTTCTCGTATAATACTTTCAGTAGTTGTTGACATTGATGCCACAAAATTTACTGGCCTATTATTAATCCATAAGAACTTATAGCAGCATAATTCAGAATAAAAGCTAATTTTCAAGGATTTCATCACTAGAATAGCATTATAATATCAGCTTTTCACTTTAAAACTGTATAAACTAAATACTATTGGGGAGGGTGAAGATCATTTTTAATAGATAAATATAATCCAAGAACAAGAACTTATCTTATCACCTCAACCCCAATAACATATTACAGCATCTAAAAATAAAATTACATATTATTTTTCCGGCAAACCATAGGTATCTACCACAAAATCGATGTCTTTATCCCCGCGCCCACTTAAGTTAATCAATATAGACTTTTGAGTTTGTTTTTGTGCAAGTTTTAAAGCATAAGCAACAGCATGCGCACTTTCCAATGCCGGTATAATTCCCTCTAATCTACTTAAGATATAAAAGGCATCAATGGCCTCCTTATCGTTGATGCTATCGTAACACACCTTGTTCAAATCTTTCAGCATACTGTGCTCCGGACCCACTCCTGGATAATCCAGTCCACTGGCGACAGAATATACTGGGGCAGGTTCTCCTTTTTCATCTTGTAGGGTATAGCATTTAAAACCATGAATCAGGCCGGGTTTCCCAAATTTCATGGTGGCAGCATGGTCACCTAGTACATCTGAGCGTCCGGCAGGTTCTACACCATACAACTGGCATTCTTCATCATCTAGGAAAGCTGAAAATATCCCCATAGCATTACTACCTCCTCCAACACAAGCCACTACATTATCAGGCAACTCACCTGTCATCTCCAAAAACTGTTCGCGTGCTTCAATACCTACCACACGCTGAAAATCACGAACCATCATTGGAAAAGGGTGAGGTCCCACCACTGAGCCAATACAGTATATCGAATTTACAGGATCTTTCAGGTAGGCATCAAATGCTGAATCAACAGCCTCTTTCAATGTTTTTAAACCATGGGTAACAGGAATAACTTTAGCTCCCAGTATTTGCATTCGTACAACATTAGGATGCTCTTTTGCGATATCCACTTCACCCATATGTATTTCGCATTCTAATCCAAAATAGGCTGCTGCAGTAGCCAGTGCAACACCATGTTGTCCTGCCCCTGTTTCTGCAATTAATTTTTTCTTCCCTAAATGCTTAGCAAGCAATGCTTCGCCCATACAATGGTTTAATTTATGAGCTCCCGAATGGTTTAAATCCTCACGTTTTAAATAAATGCGACCCCCATATTTGTCGGATAAGCGGTCACAATAATATACAGGTGTTG
>JBFHKL010000150.1:0-10076 GCA_041595375.1 Saccharicrinis sp. | reverse complement strand
CTCATTCACCTGACGAGAAGGTGAATATTGAAACTGTAGAAAAATTCTGGAAATTTTTGGTGGAGACACTCAAAAACATACCCGCAAAATAAAAAAAAGGAGCCTTGCGCTCCTTTTTTTTTATATCTATTATACTATCTGTGATAAGACAAAAAAAACATTGTCCACCACCAGCTTAGAAGAAACTCAGATCTTCACTGTTAAAACAGCAGCCTTTTGATTTTCAATGATCTTACGGACATAAAGATTTCTAGTGACCTGACGAGCCAGATTCTCCAAATCAACTTCCACCCTTAAGGTCTGAGGAGTTGCGCTTCCCTCTATCAGTTCAGGACTTACCACACTCCCTTTTTCTCCGGACTTCACTCTGTCATTTACCAAATATCCACCTGAAAAAGTAAATTTAACAGGCATATTAAAAACACCTCCTTTATCGGGATCATAAACTACAAACACCTCTTTTTTTGATTTTACATCACTATTCATCGTACGATTATCTTCCGATAGAATTTGTAACTTTTTAATGATCCCACTGATTTCATTTATCGATTCTGAAACCAAGTCCATTTGTTTTCCATCAACATCGGTTGTGGTAGACTCATTCAAATACCCACTCAAAGCATCAATAGCTATAGCAAAATGCTCAATCGCTCCCACATGGTTACCCTGACCAATCAGTAGTTTCCCTGCCAAGTATTTTTCTGATGCCAGTTTAAAAGCTTCCTTTTTTCTGGCTTCTTTAATATTTAAAAATTTTTGCTTCGATAAACGGTAATAAACATATACATTTGAAAGGTCTTCCCACTTCTCAATATACTCATAGCCTTCCAAATATTCCGATGATATGGATTTAATTCTGTTTTGCAGATAATCGCGTACACCATTTTTATCTTCAACCTGATACAATATAGCTTCCGACTTAACTGTTGAATTAATCTGACCAGCAATATCTGCCAAAGCTCTTTCTTTCGCTTTATCCTCATATAAGGCAGGAGCTCCCACTTTAGATACAATGCCAATACCATAATAATAAGCAGCATTAACAGGTCGCTCTTTTAACCACAGAGGTTTAGTTTGCTCTAACATCTCAGCCTGTTTTTTAGCCGAAGAACAACCAACCAAAAGAGCAACATAAGTAAAGGTAATTAACAAACGTACAGTCATTTCTTTAATTTTCAGGAGTATAACTTTTTATATCTGCGGTAATTAAGTCAACACATCTATCCATCAATGACACTTCAAGCTCATTGATGGATAGCACTGTTTTCCTTTCGGTCATTAAAGCTCTTAAATCATTTACCTCAGCACTATTCTTATTGATATAATCCTCACTACTTTCTTTGTTATCATATTTCCAGTAACCAGGCACCAGCTTTTTATAATCTCCTTCGTAAGTAGCATAACAAATCCTATCTGTCTCCTGCTTATCAAACACATTCGACACTGCCAATTCATCTCTGTCTTTACGATTCATAGTATATTCAACAGCAACAGACACAGAACGCTCCATTTCATATTCATAATATATCACTTTATCATATACTGTTTTTTTCTTTGTTTCATGCGTCTCTGCATCTTCATACTCAACAGTCCGTTTTAGGTAACCCCTCTTTTCTTTTTTAATAAGCCGACTACTGTATATGTTATAGTTAATAACTTTTGCTTGTAAAACAGCTTTAGCATTTACATTTGCATCGTGGGTTGTAATATTAGCTAGCACATTTCCATACCCCTGAGCAAATGCATTTTTATCTTTACCTGAAGCCGATACCACCTCATACAAAGGATCATTCAGACTATTAATACCATTCACCATTTTACTCCTTAGCTTAAGAGCCATTGTTTGGTAGCTATCACGATTATATCTGACATCCGGAACCTGAATGGTTACTTTAGCCTTATCCAGTGTTTGATTCATTAAGTCTAAACTATTTTCATAGCCTCCTACTTCATCCACAATCTTTTTAAAAGATAAATATGAAGAGCGATACATTTGTGAAGCCATTAAGTCATTTCCTATTCTATATAAAGGTTCATATTTAGCAATAACCCATTTTGACTTGGCATCTTTATAACTTTCATTCAAAGTCAGTATTTCGGCAAAAAGCGGTTCTGAGCTTTCAAATTCCTCCAAGCTAAGCGCTTTTGATCCTTCCTGATAAAGCTTACTTAAATAAGTATCTTCCATTTCCTGATAATACACACTCTGTTCTTCAGGAAAAATAAGATTCATCCCTACCTTCTGTAACTTTTTATAGTATTCCTCTGCATTTTTAAATGCATAAACAGCATCTTTAGGAGTTCCATTCTGATATTGGCTTTTAAATTTATCAATATAGTCATCCAGTACCAATTGTCCGGTACGTTGAAGCCCTATTTGCGCATCAATATTGTTTATGTTTTTACTGAGGGAATTGTAGTATTGATCAGCTGCACTGCTATACAATCCGGATTTCTCCAGCTCCAGTGCTTTTTTTACATACCTCTTACTGGCGCATCCGGTTAATAATAACAGAAAAACAAATAAAAAAATTAGTTTGTGCATAAGTTTAAGTTTATTTTCTAAAAAATGTCCATACATTATCTCTTCTGTCTAACTAAAAAACAATGCAAGGCGGGTAATATGATTATATCTATATACAGTATAATTACTTCATTGCTTCAATAAGGTTACCATCTGTGGTCAAAAACTCTTTCATCAGATTAGCGGTTAAACAAGAATGAACAGGTAATATACCTATTAAATCACCTGGTTTTATACTATTTATCCACTCCTTATTGGTTTTGATGACGCCATGCTCCTGCGATAGGGACTGCACTTCACCAATATCTTTGGTGGGGTCCCATATCATTCCCTGCAAAGCAATGGCTTTACCAAATGATGTTACCCCATTAGTTAATTCTACCCTATCTTTTGAGAGATGCACCGCCCCTGCATGAACAACAATTTCCATTCTCTGGGGATGCACTGCTATAACAGGAGCTGCCATACAAACAGCAATATCTTTTAATTCACAACTGCCAATGACAGTCTGCATGTAGTCGTAAAAAACCAGGTTGCCGGGTCTGAACTCATCCACCCCATAAAAATCGGTATACACAGAGCAACTGGGAGTATCTCCCCACGACAATTGCATTAAAGGAAAGTTATCCTTTAAAAAAGCTTTTAAAGCAAGCATTTTATCCAACGATGGTTTAACTACTTTTTTTATTTCATTTTCTCCTCTGGCTGCATAGGTATTTCCGGCATGTGCCAAAAATCCGATAAAAATTAAATTCTTAGCGCTTTTTAATAAATTCAATAAGCCTTTTATTTGTGGCAAATCATCGGCATTAATACCGGTTCGATAGTAACCTGCATCTATTTTTATAAATACCCCAACCGGGTTTTTTATATTCATTTCGAGCAATCTGATGGTAGTTTCATCCTCAACAAGAATATTTAAATTAACTTTTGAGGCCAACTCATCAATTACCTCTGTATGTACAGCTGTGGCAGTAATAGCAACTGTAATATCTTTCCATCCGTGAGCAACAAAATATTCTGCCATTTTAAAGGATGATACCGTAATGCATTCAACACCTTCCTGCCTGAACCACTCGCCTATAACAGCCGACTGATGCGTTTTAAAATGTGGACGATAAACACCACCCCACTGTTTTATTCTTTCAGTTGTATTTTTAATATTGGCCTTACAAATTGTTGTATTCAACAACAAGACAGGTTCGTATTTTTTATGCATCAGCGGTAATTATTTATTGAAATGGGAAAATATATATTATCGCTCAATAAAAAAAGCCTGGCCAATAAAAATTGGTCAGGCTAACTATTTTTAAGTCTTAAACTTATTATTTTTTTCTAACAATGGTTTGCTCTCTATCTGGTCCCACAGAAATAACCGAAATAGGCACTTCTAGTTCTGCTTCCAAATAGGCAATATACTTATTTAGCTCTGCTGGGAATTCATCTTCCGACTTCATAGCTGTAAGATCTTCCTTCCAGCCCGGAAGCTCGGTATAAACAACATCTATATCTTCAGGTAATTCAAATGGAAAATCAGTTATTTCTTCACCTTTTATTTTATAGGCTGTTGCTACTTTAATTGTTTCAAAAGTGCTTAGCACATCTCCCTTAGTCATAATTAACTGAGTAACTCCATTAATCATAACCGAAAACTTAAGAGCCACCAAGTCTAACCAACCACATCGTCTTGGCCTACCAGTTGTTGCACCAAATTCATGTCCTGCTTTACGCAACTCTTCACCTGTTTCATCTTCTAACTCAGTAGGAAAAGGGCCACTTCCAACTCTGGTACAATAGGCTTTGAAAATACCGTACACCTCTCCTATTTTATTAGGAGCAACACCCATACCAGTGCAAGCACCAGCACATATAGTGTTGGAAGAAGTTACAAATGGATACGATCCGAAATCAATATCCAATAAAGTACCCTGAGCTCCTTCAGCTAACACCGACTGCCCATTTTTTATATATTTATTTATAACATGTTCGCTGTCAATTAAACTAAATCTATTCAAACACTCAATACCCTCTTTCAAGCCTTTTTCATACGCATCAATATCGTACTCAAAATCATACATAGTAAGAAGTTGCTGATGCTTCTTCTTTAGTTCTTCGTATTTCTTATCAAAATCATTCAGAATATCCCCAACTCTCAAACCATTCCTACCTGTTTTATCCATATAAGTTGGTCCGATTCCTTTTAGGGTAGAGCCAATTTTTGTTTTTCCCTTTGAAGCCTCAGATGCTGCATCCAGAATTCTATGGGTTGGTAAAATCAAGTGAGCTTTTTTTGAGATAACCAGGTTTTTAGTTAAATCCATCCCTTTAGATTCAAGCTCATCAACCTCCTGCTTAAAGCTAATTGGATCAAGAACTACCCCATTACCTATAATATTCATCTTGTCTGTGTGGAATATACCTGAAGGGATGTTATGCAATACATGCTTTACTTTATTAAATTCAAGTGTATGACCTGCATTAGGTCCTCCTTGAAATCTGGTTATTACATCATATTTAGGCGTAAGTACGTCCACAACCTTGCCTTTACCCTCGTCTCCCCATTGAAGACCAAGTAGAACATCAACTTTCATATGTATATTTTTTTCTTTAGAGAATATATTGCCGGCATAAAACACCAGGTTATTTTTTCCGACCAGCAAAAATAGCTATTAATAATGGTATAATGTCATGGTTTTAGATATAATTTCTTCAAAAAATATTAAAATTGAAAAATCGAATCGATTCACCAACAAAATACCTTTTATACAAAAAACTAAGACTAATCAGTTGAACCGTTCGCTATGGCATACTCATATAAATAAGTAACAATCAGACGAACTCTGTTTTTTTCTGAAATAAGACATATACACAATACACAGACGGTGGTTTACTTTCTGCAGTTTTTACAAATTCCATAAATGTATAAGGAATGATGAGAAACTTCAAAGCCCATGGTATCCTGAGCATTATTCAGGACAGATTGAATTCCAGGATCACAAAACTCAATAACACTTCCGCAATTGATACAAATAAGATGATCATGCTGCTTTGATTCATATGCTTTTTCAAACTGAGCAATGTTTTTACCAAATTGATGTTTGATTACTAGCTTACACTCAAGTAATAAATCAATAGTATTATATAAAGTTGCTCTACTTACCCTATAATTTTTATTCTTCATAAAAATATAGAGCGATTCTATATCAAAATGCCCATCTCTAGAGTATATCTCTTCTAATATAGCAAAGCGCTCAGGAGTTTTTCGGTGTCCATTTTTTTGCAAAAACTCAGTGAAAATTTGTTTTACCTCTTCTTTGGCCTTCACCTTATCCATATGTAATCTGATTATAAATAACAGGATAAAGATAGATAATTTGGGCTAATAACGAAATGATTGTTTAGACTAAATTAAAACAAGAGCTTAATTTTGCATTCTTTCCTGTCGAGTTACGTTATGCACCCCTTTTATTCTCACCAAATTATAAATCAAATTATTTAAATCTTCGACATTATGAATGTACAGATTGATGTATCCTTCAAAAATACCATCATGACTTTCCACGTGAATAGAGCGCATATTTACATTCTGATCATCAGAAATAACTTTGGTTATTTTATTAACAATTCCTATCTGATCAATCCCTGTAAGCTTAATGATAGCCAGAAAGGACAATAATTTGTGAGTAGTCCAGTCGGCAGAAACAATTTTATTACCTTGGCTGGACATTAATTTAATGGCCACGGGACATTTTCGGCTATGCAAAATTACTTTTTCATCATCGTCCACATAACCTACCACGTCATCTCCTGGAATAGGATTACAGCAAGTAGCAATGATATAGTTATTGGAATCGGAATCATCAGAGAGCACAATAGGCTTGCTCTTATCCACTTTGGGAGCGGAAACTTTATTCCTTTTTCCACTAAAGGATAAACTCCAGTATTTAATCCACTTATTGGTAGATTTTTCCCGAAGTATCTTATCAATATTTTTCAGGTCAATTTTTTCACTACCAATTTTATAGTACAACTCTTCTTTTCTTTCTATTTTATAAAACCGATATAGTTTATTTAATATTTTATTATTTATTGTCAGCTTTTTTTTATTCAAGGCTTCCTCCAGCAACAATTCACCACGGACAACAACTTCCTTTCTCTCCTTTTTAAATACGTCTTTAATCGATTTTTTAGCTTTTGCTGTTGTGACTACTTTAATCCAGTCATATTTTGGGATTTGCTTTTCGGAAGTTAATATCTCCACCTGATCGCCACTTTTCAATTCGTAGCTCACAGGAACCAATTTATAATTCACCTTTGCGCCGATACACTTATATCCCAGTCTTGTATGTATTTCAAATGCAAAATCGAGTGCTGTAGCACCTTTAGGTAATATCTTCACCTCTCCTTTAGGGGTGAAAATCATTATTTCAGAGGCAAATAAATTGAGTTTAAAATCATCCAAAAACTCCATAGAATCAGAAGATGGGTTCTCGAGCAAATCGCGAATACGCTGCAACCAGTTATCTATTTCTGATTCTTTATCATGAACACCCTTATATTTATGATGAGCTGCAAAGCCACGTTCTGCAATCTCATTCATCCTTTCACTCCGTATCTGTATCTCAACCCATTTACCTTCAGGCCCCATTACAGTAGCGTGTAATGCCTCATAGCCATTTGCTTTAGGGTTACTTACCCAATCTCTTAAACGGTCGGGTTTAGGTTTATAAATATCTGTAATCAGCGAATAAATATTCCAACACTGGGCTTTTTCGGGAGTAAAAGAGTTCTGCTTAAATACAATACGAATGGCCAATACATCATAAATTTCATCAACCGGAATATTCTTGACCTGCATTTTGTTCCAGATAGCATAAACAGACTTTGGCCTCGATTTAATTTCAAATTCTACATCTGCCTCCTCAAGCACCTTACTAATTGGTACTATAAATTTATCAAGAACATCTTTATTTTTTAAATTGTTGGCATCAATCTTACCAACAATATCCTGATACACATTAGGATGCTCATATTTAAGACTTAAATCTTCCAACTCAGTTTTTAAGGAATATAAACCTAAACGATGAGCCAAAGGAGCATACATAAAAAGAGTTTCTCCTGCAATTTTTAGCCGTTTATACTCAGGCATTGAACCTAAGGTACGCATATTATGAAGCCTGTCGGCTAATTTAATAATAATGACCCTAACATCCTCAACCATGGTAAGCAACAGCTTCCTAAAGTTTTCAGCCTGAGCAGACTGATTCTTATCGAAAACACCTGACAATTTGGTTAAGCCATCTACAATAGAGGCCACTTTTTTACCAAAGAGAGCTTCCAGATCTTCGTAGGTATACTCCGTATCTTCAATAACATCGTGTAACAAGGCAGCAGCTACTCCGGTACTTCCCAGACCGATTTCCTCAGCCACAATACGTGCAACAGCTAATGGATGCAGAATATATGGTTCGCCGGATTTACGGCGCACCCCTTTATGAGCTTCACGAGCAAGTTCAAATGCTTTACTCACCAGCTTAAAGCCTTTTCCAGTTTGACACTGGGGACAAAAACTCAATAAGGCTTCATATTCTTTCCGAATATTTTCCTTCTCCTCAATTTCTGATAACACTGCGTTCATTCAATTAATACACGTTCCTGATACAATTCATGTTTGATAACAAAATAATTACGACGTTTACTACGGCTTTAAAAACAACCAGACAATTTTTAAACGAATCATCCACGTTTTTTTTACTGTTCTTACAAACTCATTGCCATATACATATCCTAAAATAATCATCAATAAAGCAATTATAGTAAAAAAAAGCTATTTACCTGCAACTACCACATAAAATTCATCTTTCTTATAATACTTATTTGCCAGCACTCTAAGATCCTCTGCTGTAATTGTAAGAATTGTTTCTTCTAACTCTTTAAAATAACTAAAATCAAGATCGAAGCCCATAAGAGCTCTAAAGGCATCAGAGACAGCAAAAGGCCCATCCAGATTTCTCAACAGGTCACCCAGCATAAAATTTTTAACTCTATCAAGCTCCTCCTGCTCAATAAGATCAGTACATAACTTATCCATTTCCTTAAAAATCTCCTCAACGGCTAGCTCTCTTTTCTCGGCCAGCACTTCTGTTGAGACTCCTATTACCCCTTCGTTAATATAAGAAATCAGGTAAGAAGAAATTCCGTAAGTAAGTCCTTTTTCCTCTCTTAGATTCATCATCAACCTTGATCCGAAATAGCCACCAAAAATGGTATTCAACACCAATAAAGATAAATAATCCGGATGCGATTTTGTGATTCCGAGACGCACTATTTTTAATGCACTCTGTACAGCGCCCTCTTTTTTCTCAATATGCACCTGTCCTTTGGCTGAATTCACCTGAGGATTAGATTTCTCCTTCACCGAATTACGCTCCCAGTCATCTCCTCCAAAAAACTTATTCAGCATAGTTTCCAGCTCTTCTCCTGGTTGTCCGGCTACTAAAATTGTACATTGATTGGATATATATTGCGATTGATGAAAAGCCTTAATATCATCCAATGTTATTTCGTCGTAATGATGCAACTTAGCCACCTTACCATAGGGGTGATCCTCTCCAAACAGTACTTCCTGTGATTTACGGTAAGCCAGAGTCTTTACTTTTTCTGAGTCCATCATAAAGTTCTGCTTTTTCTTAGCCAAAAACACTTCAAACTCATGCTCACTAAAAGCAGGGTATTTTAAAACCTCTTCCACAACAGGCAATAGGTCAGGCAAATATTTAGATAAGGCATACAAGGTTATTTGCGCATGGTGATAATTGGTTGCCTGTCCTAAATAAGCGCCATAATAATCAATTTTTTCAGCCACATCCATTGACGACATCGACGCCGTACCTTCCTGCATCAGATGATTAGTAAAAGAGGCTACCAGAGATTTTGACGCCTGCACTAAACCGGCAGGAAAAACAAAATCTATTTTTACAACATCCTGCGTACCACCGTTAATAAAATGTACAGGTATCCCATTTTTCAATTTAAACATATGGCTATCCAGAATCTTTAATCCTGAAGGCAATACAAATTGAGGTATATTTTTTCTCATTAACATGTTTATCTTTTTTTACTTTTTGACAAGTAATACAATACTGAGCAGTTTGAACGGATCAACACTTTATTAGCACAATCCTTTATTTCCTCTGCAGTAACTTGTTGATATTTACTTACCTCATTATTTATATCTTCAGCCTCTCCCATCAACTCAAACTGAGCAAGATTCATCGCTTTATTTAAAAAGTTAATTTCAGAAAAGGTTAATGATGATTCTACTTTATTTTTTACTTTCTGAAATTCATATGCCCCTACTAATTCAGATTTAATCGCATCAATTTCTTCCCAAATAGCTGTTTCTGCATCCTCAATAGAAACATCATCAGAAACATGACCTGCAAAGGCAAAAAGTCCTTTTTCCATATCACCCGATATATAAGCATGTACATCGGTAAATATCTTCTTTTGTTTTACCAAATGTTGATAAAGGCGCGAGCTACTTCCATTG
>JBFHKL010000149.1:0-10230 GCA_041595375.1 Saccharicrinis sp. | reverse complement strand
TTCAATTAGCTTATTTACCAATCGCTTTATTTGGTGCATTGCTTTGTTAAAAACAGGATTCTTAATCGAGCTTATTTCTGGATTACCTAATCGTTCATTGAATTTAGGGTAAGCTTCCAAAGCTGAAGGATGAAATAATTTTTCTATTTTAAACGTTTCATCAGGGAAGTTTTGTTGTAACTCGCATTCAATAAACAGAGGTATTGTTTTGTTTGAAAGATACTTTACTTCTCTAGGTCTTTTATTTATAGCTGCATCATAAAAATAGTTCCAACATTCATTATAGTGGATATCCAACCCTTCCTTTCCTAACCTATCTTTCTCTGATTCTGAAAACCAGGAATTAACTTCCTTTACTATATCCTTTTTAAATGCACCAATGCTATTATCATTGTCACCCAAACCATAATCATCTCCATTGCCCTTAAAAACTTGAATATAGTTGTTCACAATAGAAAGAACTTCTTTTTCGTGAGCATGTTTATCCAAAGCGGCCAGAACAATTTTCTTCACTTTTATCCGCTCTTCCCTATTTAAAACACGATCAAAAACATGATCCGTGTTCGCTAGAAAAACAGCATGTGAATAAATTAATCCCTCTTGTAAAAAAGGCAATATCTTTTTTATTGCCGAGGCACTTAAATTGCCATACCCCTTTTTAAGTTTAATTCCAGAAAACTTTTCAGATGTTTCTATATCTAATTGAAGATGCTTTAACGCAAACTGTTTCAAGACTTCCTTTTTATCCTTATTCCCTTGGGGGTCTTGAAATAAAACATGCCAAATATCCTCTATACTAATTTCATTATGATTTTCCCTATCCGTCTTACTCAGCGGCAAACTCTCATACAAATCTGCTCCAAGTACTTTTTTTAATTCATATATAGTTGGAGAGCCCGAAAATGTTTTATCCAATGGAAAATTAAATAACACATCTTTGTCTATGGCATCTTTGTCTCTAACATAACCGTATTGAGTATTCCCACTCAGTTGTTTTGCAATTTTCTTAAACTCAAAATCATTTTTAACCTCAAAACTTCGTACAAGAGTTTTCTTTTCTTCTTGAGTTAAATAATCTAATCTTCCCTCACCTTTACGTTTGATTTTAATTCTATTAATCGATTCCCACATCCTAAACAATTCATACAAAGGATGCGATATTGCTATACGTTTTCTCTGAGGTTCTAAAGGACATTTTCCAACTAAACCTTTTTGACTTTTTAATGGTCTTTGGTAAAATATTGCATTATAAAGCTTTTCTTTCACCTCATCTTCAATCTCTTGCTTTTCACATATATAATTGAACTCCTCCAAATAATGCTTTATCCGGTGAATATATCTTCCTCTTATTTTATTTACAATTCCATCCTCACCTTGCAGAGCATATATTGAGTAAAAATAACTACCCAGAGTTGGCATCTCACTTTCTTTTATCTCTTTACTCAATTTCTGAATACCTGTTTCCACTTTTCCTAGGTTAGCCTCTTTATTTAGCTCTTCGGTTATCAAATTAACTAACTTAGTATATTCTGTTTCCTTTTTTAACCACTTTGTAACTTTATTACAAATAGCTTTAACCTTTTTATCCTTTTCCTTGTATTGATCCGCAATTACTAAGTAAGCTTCCCTAAAATGCAGTATTATACCTGATTCTTCATTTTCCTTAATAAGTTGCCTTAGTACTTTTTTAAATATTTCCAGATTATCATCCAGTTGTTCCTCCTCACCCAAAGAAAGATAACCTCTTCTTTGAGCCAAGTGATAAAAAGCCCTGCCCAATTTATACCTACCATCTTTAGTTTGCATTAAGCCTTCCTTTGTCGCTGCAATATGACGGTAATAATAAGGTTGTTTTAATCTTTCTGTTGTAGCATTTCCACCTTTCTCCCCGGTTCTTTGCCAATCTATAAAATCATCATTGTCACAATGGTAATTCTTTTTATTTCTCCATTCTTTTAACTCCTCACTTGATAAGGAAGGACACAATCCATATTTAGACAAAACTCTTAAAGTCTCAACCTTCCTTAACCTAATTTTTCGAATTCTGTTTCTACTACTTCTAAAACCCCGACGAGTAGCTGCCTTTGATTTTTCATTTGCCTCAGTTCCTTTAGGAAAGATATAACTTCCTTTAGTGGGCATTAAACATCCACTCTTATCATATATTTTAGCATAATCATAAACTCCATCTTCCTTTTTAAGTACTGCCCATCCTATACTGTTAGTTCCTATATCTAGTCCAAGTTTTAGTCTTTCCATTTTTTATTTAAAATTATTTGGTTACATTCGCATCAGAATCAAATCACAATAAGGCTATATGCCGAAGGAAAATATTAGAGCCTCTGCAATTTATTGTAGAGGTTCGTTGTTTTTAGCCATTTTCTAAAAGTTCGAATAACCTTTACAACCCAATAGTAAGTTTTATTGTCTTCTGTTTCCACCACAGCCCATCCAAGGCTATTGGTTCCAAGGTCGAGTCCTAATATTTTGCTCATAACTGAAAGTTTATCTTTTAGGGTACTAAAAAATCCGGCGGAGTACCGGATTAATAACTTTTAAATATAATAAATAATGTTGTAAATACTCATCATTTATTCATCGGATGAATATTGGCAAACTGTAATTATTCATCCGATGAATAGATAATCATCCGATGAGTAGAATCCTAAGATTTGTTTTTCAGATTGAAATCATTACATTTGTTGGTATTAGAATCTTATCACAATAAGGCCATAGTGCCGAAGGAAAATATTCCTATACTCCCGCTTCGGTGGGAGTTTCTTGTTTATAGCCATTATATGCTTCCCTGCAACCCTTTTTCTATACTAATAAGTCCTTTTTAAACCTTTTACAAACACACAGATAAAAGAGCTTTAAAATTTCACTTTCACCCCTCCATACATATTAAATGGTAAGCCGGGATAATAATAACGGGGTAAGCTGGTGCCAAAGGACTGGGCATTAATCAGCACCATAGATGCATAATGGGTATTGAAAAGATTATCAGCACCTGCATATACTTTCCAGTTTGTTTTTTTATGTTTTATAGTATAGCTTACTTTGAAATTGGTTTTATGATAAGCACCATAGTGTTTGGTGTTGGCATCGTTTAAATACTGCTCATCAAAATACTTGTGTTCTACAGAAACAGTAAAATCTTTTATAGCAGCATCCAGCTCCACGCCAAGGTTCGATTGAGGTATTCCGGGAAGATGATTACCCCGGTAATCCATCCCATCCTCCATAAAATCATCAAACTTATTTTCCGAAATAAAATACGACCAGTGAATATTTAAAGCGTGGTTATCCAACGCTTTTATTACCCTATACAGTACACTTAGCTCCAATCCCTTATGCGTAGTTTTTCCGGCATTTTTACCATAAAACTGATCTTGTTCATCACGTTCTGTCACCAACAAATTATTCATCTTCATTAGGTAAAGGGTGATATCTGCCTCCACTCTGTGGGCAGGACTATGGTATCTGAGTCCCCATTCATAATTCATCCCTTCTTCAGGTTTAATGCTTGCATTAAAAGAGCCATCAGGCATCTGCGCCTCTTCAATAGAAGGAGCAGAAAACCCATGCCCTGCTGATACAAACATATGTATTGTTGGCAACAAGGCATAGTTTACCCCCAGGCGAGGCGAGTAAACGGCTTTATAATGATGTTTAAAATCCTCTGCTATGGCATGATATCCTGTTTTATTAAAGTTAAAGGCTGCATACACAGTCAAATGGCTAAGAGGATACCACTCCGTTAAGGCAAAAACATTGTAATAATAACGCAAGTGTTCTTGTGTAGAT
Source organism: Saccharicrinis sp. (assembly GCA_041595375.1). Lineage (GTDB taxonomy): Bacteria > Bacteroidota > Bacteroidia > Bacteroidales > Marinilabiliaceae > Saccharicrinis. Next base: position 6,423 of record JBFHKL010000149.1, on the reverse strand, counting down.
AATAGCTGCCCCCTATCGTCATCACTCACCGAGTAAAGCGATACCCGGCTTCGCTCAAACATTGATTCCACCCCCAGGGTAGTTTTTACCCTATCAAAATTCAGGACATATCTATTTCTTAATCCTCCTGCATATCTATCCTCTTTTAATTTATTGAAGGGCCTAAGTTCAGTCAGAGCCGATAGCTTACCAAAAAAAGTAAAGGTATTTGTACTATGATGGCCAAGAGGCGAAATAAGACCCAAACTAAACATATGACGTATATCCTCCTCGTATCCCCTAATATTACTCCAGGAATCAGCAGCCTTAGAAGGATGATCATAAAAATCTATGCTATCCAGCGAACTGGGTATCTCCCCCTTTAGATAACGTACATTATACAAAAAGTTTACACGCTGTTTACCCGGATGAAGCATTCCCTTTGCAGTCAGATTATAACGCTGATACTTACTATTATCGCGATAACCCTGGCTATTAATAGCCCCGCCAACCAGCGAGTACCTATTTTTGCTGGTAGATTGCCAATTGACCATCCCATGCTGCGAAAAGGTTTGAAAAGCACCTATCTCACTTTTTACTGAAACATGAGGCGTGATATTATCATAGCCAAAAGGATGTAAAAGAATAGCGCCGCCCATTCCAGCACCAAACAAAGCCGATGAGGAGCCTTTAATCACTTCTAAGGAAGCTATATCATTTAATCCTATATCTTCTAAGGAGGTGGCTCCTTCCCCATCAGTCAAGGGCATTTCGCCCCAATAAGCTTTTATTCTGTTACTCTGGTAGGGCGTACGAGAACCAATGCCACGTATGGTAATCCGGTTGGTACTCATGGTGCCTTGCTGCATCATTACCCCGGGCACCTTATTTAGTTGTTGCTGTAAACCATAAGCATTACCACAATTTAGCTGATACGAATTTAATTTAGTATAGCCCCCTGCCCAATTATCCTGTGAATAGATGACAACAGGAGATTGGATGATTATCTCAGGAATAAGCTGATGATGGATAAGCGTAGTATCATGGTCATCCATAAGCACAGTATCTGTTCTGACTTGCGCAAACACAGAGTTTATGAAGAATAAAACAACAATTAATAAGCTAATACGAATCATACTCAATCCTTATTCTACAACATTTTCCTCTCCCCCAAAGGGTATTATTTTATCAGTTACAACAAAATATCAAGCCATAAGTTCCATTCCCATGTACCAGCATAATGATTATTCAACAGGCACAATCCTGAGTATCTTTCCGGGATTTTCTATAGCCACATAAATATAGCCATCAGGGCTCATCTCAACGTTTCTGACTCTTCCGATGCCTTGCAATAATTTTTCCTGATGAATTACCTGATCACCTTGCAACACACAACGGTGTAGGTATTCAAAACGAAGGGAACCGGTTAAAATATTATTTTTCCATTCTGGGTAACGCTCCCCCTTAACAAAAGTCATCCCGCAAGGCGCAATAGAAGGCACCCAGTATAAAACAGGCTGTTCCATCCCCACCTTTGCTGTATCATTGGTAAAGATGGTTCCGTTATAATTAATGCCAAAGGAAATCACTGGCCAGCCATAGTTTTTAGCCGGCTCTATTAAATTAATCTCATCTCCTCCTTTAGGTCCATGCTCATCGGTCCATATTTTTCCTGTTTCAGGATGCATACACACACCTTGCGGATTACGATGACCATAGGAATAGATGCTTGGCATGGCACCTTTTATATTCACAAAAGGATTATCTTCGGGTATACTGCCATCATCATGAATACGATGGATCTTACCACAATGATTATCCAGCGATTGAGGAAACTGATTTCTGTTTCCCCTGTCACCCACCGAAAAATACAAGAATCCGTCCTTATCAAATTCCAATTTACATCCGTAATGATGTCGTTTATTGGTTGCCGGTTTTGCTATAAAGATACGCTGCTGATCTATCAACTTATTCCCTTGTAACCGAGCTCGCATAATAGCAGTATTAGCCAATTGGTTATTTTTTTCATCGGGCGAAGAATAAGCAAAATAGATCCAACCATTCACCTGATAGTTCGGATGAAGTTCTATATCTAACAGTCCGCCCTGTCCTCCAGCTTTAATAGGAGGCAAACCAGCTATTTTCTCCAATTTTTCATCTTTGGTAAATCTATACATCTCACCTTGTCTTTCCGTAATTAACAAGTCACCATTAGGTAAGAATTCAAGACCCCATGGAACATCTAATCCTGAAACTACGGTATCAACTCTAAACCGTTGCACTTCACTCTCCTCAATGTTATGAAAAGCCCCATTTACCTCTTCATCGATCAATGGCATCATGATATGTAAATCCAATATATAGTCGGTCAGGGCATAAATGGTACTATCCTCCAGTCCATGTGAGAATGAAGGCATACCATAGGCTACCTTACCTTCTTTTATACTCTTAAAAATATCTTCCCTACCATTACCCCACAACCATTCTCTGTTCACAAACGAAGACTTTTTATCATTATGACAACCCAAACAATAATTTTTATAAGTCTTTTCTATTTCGGTAAGCTCTTCAGATCTTTTTGAAGAAGTGTTTGGAGACTGACAAGACGCTAAGAAAGGAAAAAGAATAACTACAAGCACAAATAAATAAAATTTCATGGCATCAATTTTTAATAACTCAGTGGGTGAAATATTTATTTTAAAAGATAAGAAAAGATATTTAAAAAGGAGGTATATTTTTTTACCTCTCCTTTCTATATGTATTTATACCTTCAAATTTCTCTACCAAAACCCGATAATACCCGATCACCCTTTTGTCTGTTTACCTGCAGTTTTCAGCTCCTATTTATTTGTCCAGATAGAGTCATCTTGTTAAATTGACAAGCAGGCAGCTCAAGCCGAATTTTCACTTTCCCCTTAACTGATGATCGAGCATTATTTCAAGCAAATAAGCACCTGAAATACCTACAGTATAACATACTAGGTCGGTCCATAAAAAGCCACGACCTAATACCAAGGCAAATACCTTGATGCTCCTGATATGGTCGATCCAAGGGGCATGATACATTTGCGAAAACTCAATAACGAAAGAGAACACAAAAGCAACCAGCAATGGCTTTTTTAGCTTTGCTTTGTAAAAGACAATGGCAAACAAATAAAAGACCATAAAGGCCCATATTACATCGCCTATGTAAGCATCAATAAAAGGGGGCAGGTCAATCAGACTTGAACGGGACAACAGGCCTGCAAGGATGGACAGAACAAATACGGATATTCTTCGGATTAACATCTGGGAAAGAAGAATATTAAAATGGAATATTATTAATTCCTTCGCTTATTTTCTTTAAATCACTTTGTACTAAATCAAGATGGTCTAATTTAGTATTACATTGCATTCTTAGCTTATATAACTGTCCATTGAAGGGGTTTCGTTTAATAAGTTCATTAACAGAAGCAACTGCCTTTTTATAATCTTCTTTTTCGAGCATTTTGTCCAATCTTGCCTGAATTATTTTGTCTGACTTGGGTAAATTGCCCAATCCAAAACCAACCAGATATACAGGTTCCAGAATATTACTACCTTCTATCGGATAAAACTTGTAATCGAAATCTTTAACTGTAAAAACACACTGAACATAAAATAATTGATTAGAGAGCTTACCCTCGGTTTTCAACCAATTATTTTTTGTTAATCCAATAACCCTTTTTACTTCCTCATCAATATGCTTATCTATAGAATTAATTATTGTGATATTATTGACCATTCCATCACTATCAATATTAAAAGATGCAACACAAACGCCTACACTTGACTTATCCTGGGAAGCTATTGGAAACCTAAGGTTCATTGCTAAAAATTTTCTTAAAGCAAGCTTACCTCCCTGATAACTAACATCAATATCAGGAAGTAAATCAACATCAAGGCTTTTGGATTCTCGTGCACCCACAACGCTAATACTTAGTACCAAACAAATAATAATGGATAGTAAAACTCTCATGATTTAAAACTATTTTGAAGTTAAAACTAATACATATTAACAAAAAAGAGAAGTATTTCTACCTCTCTTTTTTTAACTTAACTTATAAATTGTAAGTAGCAAGCTTAATAAATCCAACCCTACGGCCTTTGGCGGCGTACTTTCCCTTATTGGTAAGAACAAAGGGAAGAGCCATTTACAAGGCGCCTACAGATAGTAAGTTGATTCAGCATAAAATTACTTATAAAACAGCCCCTTGTAAATACCTGCCTATACAAATTCATTCTGCACCGGTGCTAACTCAACGGTAAAATGCCTTAATATGGGTGCTTCGTTAATAATTTTATATCCGCTTTTTATTTCCTCTCTCCTCTCATACACATTTTTTAAGGCGACTGCTATTACATCCATATGGTTATTGGTATAAACCCTACGCGGAATAGCCAAACGTAGTAACTCCAATTTTGGATAACGGTTTTCCCTACTAAGGGGATCACGGTCGGCCAGTAGAGTCCCTATTTCTACCCCACGCACACCGGCTTCTTTATACAACTCAATAGCCAGCGTTTGCGCCACAAACTGTTCAACGGGCAGATGAGGCAAAAAGCGTTTGGCATCCACAAAAATAGCATGACCTCCAAAAGGTTCCTGCACAGGTACACCAAACTCTTTTAGTTTATGACCCAAATATTCCACTTGTTTAATGCGTGTTTCCAGGTAATCAAATTCTGTCCCCTCGTCTAAACCTTGTGCCAAGGCATTCATATCGCGCCCCGACATACCACCATAGGTAATATAGCCCTCAAACATAATATTATATTGTGCTGCCTTTTTAAACAAGTCCTCTTCGCGTAAAGCAATAAAACCACCCATATTTACTATGGCATCCTTTTTACTACTCATGGTCATCCCATCGGCATAGCTAAACATCTCGGCTACTATCTCCTTAATGGTTTTATGGGCATAGCCTTCTTCTCGTGTTTTAATAAAATAAGCATTCTCGGCAAAGCGAGCCGAATCAAAAATCACGCGAATACCATACTGCTTTGATAGTTCATAAACACCACGCAGGTTTTCCATAGATACAGGCTGACCGCCCGATGAATTACAGGTAACGGTAACTATAGTAAGGGGTATTTGGCTAGCAGGATACCTTAAATAAATGGCCTCCAATTTATTCAGGTCAACATTGCCCTTAAACGGATGCTGAATAGTGGTATCAAAAGCCTGATCAATAGTACAATCTATCGCTTGTGCCTTTCTAAACTCAATATGTCCTTTGGTAGTATCAAAATGTGTATTACCGGGCACTACATCGCCTTCTTTTATCAATGCCGAAAACAATACATTTTCAGCTGCCCGCCCCTGATGAGTTGGTAAAAAGTAATCGAAACCTGTAATATTCTTAATGGCATTTTTAAGATTATAATACGATGACGCCCCAGCATAACTTTCATCACCCAACATCATACTGGCCCACTGACGATCACTCATGGCACCTGTTCCACTGTCGGTTAACAGGTCGATAAAAACCTGATTACTTTTAAGATTAAACATATTATAGCTGGCTTTTTTAATCCAACGTTCACGCTCTTCTCTGGTACTTTTTCTGATGGGTTCCACCATCTTAATTTTATAGCTTTCGGCAAATGGTAATTCCATGATTATTCTTTTTATTAAAATTAAAATGTAATGACTAAAGGCGTACCAATGGTTAGTTGTGTAGTAATACCGATAAAATGGCCACTATGTATGGATATATTTTAGCAAAATAAAAAATACAGACATACCAATGATTATTAATACAATCACCCACCAATAGTACAAAAAGAAAGAATTACACAGAAAAGGAGTCCCTGTTTTTGATATTCAGAAACAAACGGTAAGTTAAAACGGATAATATAGTAAGTATACGTCTCAAAATTTAAGTATTTTATCTTTATGCAAAGATAAAAAACAAAATAGGTATATCGCCATTTTTTTAAGTGTTAAATGAATTTAATCAAAGCTGGAACCGATATTCTTTAATCGAATATTTTAAAGTGCTGGTCAATTATAGTAATGCATTTAAGTAATAACATCTTAAACCCATACAATGACCACACAAACATTACAACCTGAGAATAAAATTCAAACAACAAACATATACCATTAAATTACAATAGATTACAACTATTTTAAATCAAACAAACACGATACATATATAAATATACAATTATCTCAATCTCAACATAATTTATATATTCTCATCAAAAAACATATAAATCCGATGCAACCTTCTTGTTTTCAATACGAATAAACAATTAATCAAACAATTTATTCTCATAGTAGAATAACCTAAACTAAAAATGATGAAGAAAAAACTGATTGCTCTGATAATGATCGTCATGTCGTTATCATTGACAGGACAGCAATCGATGTTTAAAGCACTGTTTATGTTTAACTTTGCAAAATACATTGAATGGCCG
>JBFHKL010000148.1:0-10241 GCA_041595375.1 Saccharicrinis sp. | reverse complement strand
ATAAACACTACCTTTGCATCCTCATTTTTATAACGTTATGCAGGATATTAGAAACATTGCAATTATAGCGCACGTTGACCATGGTAAAACTACCCTGGTAGACAAGATGATAATGGCTGGTAAGCTATTTAAAGATCATCAGGAAGTTGGCGAGTTAATCATGGACAGCAACGATTTGGAGAGAGAAAGAGGTATTACCATTCTCTCAAAAAATGTTTCGGTAATGTACAAGGACACTAAAATTAACATTATCGATACACCAGGTCACTCCGATTTTGGAGGAGAAGTTGAGCGTGTATTAAACATGGCCGATGGCGTACTTTTATTAGTAGATGCCTTTGAAGGCCCTATGCCACAAACACGTTTTGTATTACAAAAGGCACTTGCTTTAGGCTTAAAGCCTATTGTTGTTATCAACAAGGTAGATAAACCCAACTGTCGACCAGAAGAAGTTCATGAATCAGTATTCGACTTGATGTTTAACCTTGAGGCAACAGAAGAACAACTTGATTTTGTTACTATTTATGGTTCAGCAAAAAATGGTTGGATGAGTACCGACTGGAAAAAACAAACCGATGATATTTCGGCAGTTTTTGACGCTGTAATTGAAAATATTCCTGCACCAGAATACCTCCAGGGAACTCCTCAGATGTTGATTACATCTTTAGACCACTCCCCATATACCGGACGAATTGCTATTGGTCGTGTACATCGTGGAGAGCTGAAGACCAACCAACAGGTTTCTTTGGTAAGCAGAGATGGATCAATAACTAAAACAAAAATTAAAGAAATTAATGTCTTCGACGGACTAGGTCGTACTAAGGTAGACATGGTTCAATGCGGAGAGCTTTGTGCTTTAATCGGATTGGAAAGTTTTGACATTGGTGATACTGTTGCCGACATCGAAAATCCGGAGCCTTTGGATCCTATTTCTATTGACGAGCCAACAATGAGTATGTTATTTACCATCAACAACTCACCTTTCTTTGGTCAGGACGGTAAATTTGTTACTTCCCGTCATATTAAGGACAGATTAGATGCTGAGCTAGAGAAAAATCTGGCACTAAGGGTGGAAGATACCAACTCAGCAGATGCATGGAATGTATACGGACGTGGAGTTCTTCACTTGTCGGTATTGATTGAAACTATGCGCCGCGAAGGTTATGAGTTACAGGTAGGTCAGCCTCGTGTAATTATTAAAGAAATTGGTGCTATCAAACATGAACCTGTTGAAGAATTAACCATCGATCTTCCTGATGAGCATTCAGGTAAAGCCATTGAAATGGTTAGTCAGCGCAAAGGTGATATGTTGAGCATGGAACGCAAAGGCGATCGCGTGGTTATTGAATTCCATATTCCTTCAAGAGGAATTATTGGATTGCGTAATGCTATGTTAACCGCCACTGCCGGAGAAGCCATCATGGCCCACCGCTTTGTTGAATTTCAACCGTATAAAGGAGTCATAAACAAACGCTTAAACGGGTCTCTTATTTCTATGGAAGATGGAGCAGCTATCCCTTATGCATTGGATAAACTGCAGGATAGAGGTAAGTTCTTTGTTTCTCCTCAAGAAAAAATCTACAGAGGTCAGGTAATTGGCGAAAATAACCGTGAAGGAGATTTAACCATCAACATCACCAAAACAAAGAAACTAACCAACATGCGTACTTCAGGTTCGGATGATAAAGTTAGATTAGCGCCACCAATCATCTTTTCACTAGAAGAAGCACTTGAATACATTCAGGGGGATGAATACGTAGAGGTTACTCCTAAAGCGATTCGTATCCGTAAAATATATCTTGAAGAACACGAACGTAAACGTTTAGTAAAGCAATAAATAAAGTATTAAAGTTATTTATTGATTTACTGTTTCTCGAGTTAGCAGTAAGCCGCACCTATTCAGGTGCGGCTTTTTATTTTTGTTAAGGTGCATCCAGCACTTTTATGATCCCCTAAAAAATATAATCGCCCGACGAATACGAATTAATTGTATAGAAAACATAAAACTTGCTCTCCGTCATATTATAATTCATTTAATTATTATAATTTTATGACTTAAAATATACTAGTTCATTTTAATAAACTACTCATGAGCAAAATCGATTGGGCTAATTTGTCGTTCCATTATATGAAGACAGATTACAACGTACGAAGCTATTTCAAGGACGGCCAATGGAGTGAGTTAGAAGAAACAACTTCTGAAGAACTCACTATTCACATGGCAGCCACATGCCTTCATTACGGTCAAGAAGCATTTGAAGGGCTTAAGGCTTTTAAAGGAAAAGATGGCAAGATCCGTGTTTTCCGCATGGAGGAAAATGCAAAAAGAATGCAACATTCTGCAGATGGCATCTTAATGAAGAAGGTCCCTACTGAATTATTTGCAAAAGCCGTCGTCCGTGCCATTGAGCTCAACAGAGATTATGTTCCTCCTTACGAGTCGGGAGCAGCCTTATATATTCGTCCCCTGCTTATCGGATCGGGTCCAAAGGTTGGAGTATCCCCATCTGACGAATACACCTTTATTGTATTTGTAACTCCTGTTGGTCCTTATTTTAAGGAAGGTTTCAAACCCACCAAGATGATGATTAACCGCAAATTCGACCGTGCAGCCCCGCAAGGAACAGGGAACTTAAAGGTAGGAGGAAACTACGCTGCCAGTATGGTTGCCGGCAAATTAGCTCACGAACTGGGTTATTCAGCTGTACTTTATCTGGATAGTAAAGAAAAAAAATATATCGACGAATGCGGTCCTGCCAATTTCTTCGGTATTAAGGACAATACCTATATCACCCCTTTATCGAACTCCATATTACCAAGTATTACCAATATGAGTTTAATACAATTAGCTCAGGACATGGGATTAAAGGTAGAGCGTCGTAAAATGAAGTTCGAAGAGCTGGCAACACTGGAAGAGGCAGGAGCCTGTGGAACTGCCGCTGTAATCAGCCCGGTAGGACAGATTGACGACATACAGGAAGGTAAATCATTCCATTACGGAAAGCCGGATATTCCAGGACCTGTTTGTGACAAATTATATCACAAACTAAGAGCTATCCAATACGGCGATGAACCGGATACTTATGGATGGATTACAGTGATTGAATAGAAAAATAACATAAGCCACATTGTTTTCAGTGTGGCTTTTTTATTTAAGAATGAAAATGTAATTTTGCCAACTGCTAATATTCACACAGCAAAATACTTTAACTTTTATAATTTATAAAAATGGATATCCATATTTTCAACAAGGAAAACTCGCTTTTTAACCAGTTTATTGCAGAAATCAGAGACAAGGAAATTCAGACAGACCCCCTGAGGTTTAGAAGAAATATTGAGCGTATGGGAGAGATTTTAGCTTACGAAATTAGCAAGAAGTTATCCTATGAAAGTATCGATATACAAACACCTCTTGGTGTTTCTCATGAATTTGTATATTCAGAAAACGTAGTGATTGCCACAATTTTAAGAGCAGGACTACCCTTACATCAAGGTGTTTTAAATTATTTCGACAGCGCAGAAAACTGCTTTGTTTCAGCCTATAGAAAATATAATGAGAAAGGCGATTTCGATATCCACATCGAATACATCTCTTCGCCATCGTTAGATGGCAAAACCGTTATTTTAACTGATCCCATGCTCGCTAGTGGAGCTTCTATGGAATTGGCATACAGAGCTATCCTCACAAAAGGAAAGCCCAAACATATTCATATTGCCTCAATTATAGGAAGCACAGAAGGAATTGAATATGTGGAAAAAAATATGGCAAACGAAAACATTACCCTATGGATTGGTGCCGTTGATAAGGAATTAAACGAGAAAAAATATATTATTCCTGGCTTAGGAGATGCAGGTGATTTGGCCTTTGGTACCAAATTATAATCCTAAATAATTTATTTTTAAGCAAGGCAATCAGATATACATACAGAAAGAAACTTAATAGCCTTTGCTGTTGAAAATATGTATTAAATTCAAGTTTTAGAGCTTTAAAACATAAAACTTTTAGACTTGAATTTAATTTTATTACCAGTAAGAAATACTGTGTTCCCGTTCACTACCAACACCACCATAGCTTCAATTCCTTACCCAGCTAGACCATCACTCTTCTCACCCACCCTTCATCCTTACACTCTTCAAGTAATTGCTTCATTTTTATTTTCAGTACCGGATGTATAAAATCACTCCATTTCTCAGCCAATGGCAACATGGTAAACCTTCTCTCGTGCATTTTTGGGTGTGGAATAACCAAATTAGTTTGATCTAAAATTATATCATCGTAAAATAAAATATCAATATCCATCGTCCTCCCCTCATAACCAGCAATGGTCTTTGCCATGCGTCCCAGCTCCTTTTCTATAAGCTGGCCAATGCCTAAAATTTGCTGTGGAGTATATTCACATTTCAACTCCAGCACCTGGTTTATAAAATTTTGTGGATGCATGAATCCCCAAGGTTCACTTTCAAACAAAGAAGATTCAAGAATAACATTACCAAGCCTTTCTTTTATAAGCCCCTTGGCAATATTTATATTCTCATAACAATCCCCCTCATTTCCACCAATTAATAAAATAACTCTGTGCATATGATTACGATACTAATATTCTTTAATATATTTGTTAACCTAACATTTAAATTACAAAATAACGCAAAATTATGGCAAAATTTTTCAAATCACTGCTTCTTACTGTAATTGGGGCTATTGTAACCGCAATATTCTTAATACTTATCCTAGTGGGAATCATTTCTTCAATGGCTTCTGCAGGCGAAAAAGAAATTAAAATTAAGGAAGGGACTTTATTAACAATCAACCTGGATAAGCCCATTGTAGACCGGGGAGTAGAAGATCCTTTTGCGGATTTACTTGGTGAATCACCTTTTTCCTCATCAAGTATAGGTTTGAATGACATTCTAAAGAACATCAAAAAAGCATCCCGAGATAAAAATATTGTAGGCATCTATCTGGAATGTGGAAACCCAATGACCGGCTATGCTACACTGAACGAGATCAGAGAGGCTCTTGTCGCTTTTAAGGATTCTGGCAAGTTCATCTGTAGTTTTGCCAATAACTATTCACAAAAAGGTTACTATCTGGCTTCTGCTGCTACTAAAATTTATATGCCCCCTCAGGGAATGTTACAGTTGGTTGGTTTAAGTACCGAGAGAATGTACTACAAAAAAGCCCTGGAGAAATTTAACGTTGACTTTTATATTTTTAAACATGGCAAATACAAATCGGCTGTAGAACCCTATCTACTTGACGAAATGAGCGAACCTGCCAGGGAGCAGACCTCTGTATTTCTTCACTCAATCTGGAATCATGTAAAAAATGACATTGCCAGCTCAAGAGGACTTAACGCTGACCAAATAAATACAATAGCCAACAATGGGGGCATGTTTACCAGCAACGAAACCTATTTAGAGAATCATATTATTGACGGATTAAAATACAAGGACGAGATTATCGCAGAACTCAAAGAATTAACCTCAACCGATAAGGATAAAGATATTGAACAGGTTAATTTTGTCGATTATAAATCGGTTTATGTAGCCAACGAAACTAAAGGTTTAATTAAAGATAAAATAGCGGTTATTTATGCCGAAGGAGGCATTGACGACGGAAGCAGTAAAGGCATCGACTCTGAAACCTTAAGCAAGACAATTAGAGAAGCCAGGGAAGACTCCTCTATTAAAGCCATTGTATTCCGGGTGAACAGCCCTGGAGGATCGGCTTCCGGTTCAGATGTTATTTGGCGCGAAATTAAACTTTGTAAAGAAGCAAAGCCTACTATCGTATCCATGGGTGATTATGTTGCCTCTGGAGGTTATTATATTTCTTGTGCTGCAGATACTATTGTTGCTAACCCTGTTACCTTAACCGGATCAATCGGTATCTTTGCCAGAATTCCAAACTTCGAGAGATTAGCAGACAAATATGGCATTCACTTTGATGGCGTGAAAACTAATAAATATTCAGATTTTCCAACAGTGACCAGGCAATATACCGAAGATGAAAAAGAACTGGTGCAACAATATGTTGAACGAGGTTATCTTGTATTTACAGGCGTTTGTGCAGAAGGTAGAAACACCAGCCCAGAAGCTATTGATGAGATAGGACAAGGCCGGGTGTGGACAGGTGAAAATGCTATTGAACACAACCTTGTTGATGTGATGGGTGGCTTAAATAAAGCCATTGACATCGCCAGTGAGAAAGCAGGTCTTGAGCTTTATCGAATCAAAGAATTACCTGAAAAATTATCCCCTATCGAAGAGCTATTGAAAAATATGAAAAACGAAGCCAAAGCATACATGACTGAATCTTTGTTAGGGATTAATTACAAACAGGTTGAGATGATCAATAATATAAAGGAGATGGATCCTATACAGGCTCGCCTGCCGTATGATATCACACTTAATTAAAAGTTTTTATTAATTTTGCATAAAAGGCTGCTCTATCCGGAACAGCCTTTTTATGTTATAACACAAACATGGTTTTTCTAAAATATATACGACTTTCTTTACTTCCATTTTCTTTACTTTATGGAATGATTATTCGTTTCCGAAACTTTCTTTTTGACATTGGGAAACTACAATCCCATAGTTTCAACGTACCTATTATCTCTGTTGGAAACATTACCGTAGGAGGAACAGGAAAAACCCCGCTAACCGAATTCATTATTTCCCTTTTAAAAGATAATTACCATCTGGCATTACTCAGTCGTGGATACAAAAGAAAAACAAAAGGAGTGGTTCTTTCCAACGAAAATAGCACAGCCCAAGACATAGGTGATGAGCCCATGCAGGTAAAACAAAAGTTTAGCAATATACTGGTTGCCGTAGCCGAAAAACGCGTGGATGGAATTCAAGCGATGCTATCCTCTCCTCAGCCTCCTGAAGTAATCATCATGGACGATGCCTACCAACACCGCTATGTAAAACCCGGACTCAGCATATTGGTGATGGATTTTAACCGTCCTCTTTGGAAAGATTGTATGCTTCCTGCCGGAGAACTGAGGGAACCAATAAAAGGAAAAGTGCGTGCCAATATTATTTTAGTCAGCAAATGCCCCTTCAGCCTAAGCCAGCAACAGCAACTTAATATTATTAAAAAGTTAAATATAGCGACTGACCAGTCGGTTTATTTCTCAAGTATTGGATATCAAAAACCATTTTCGTTATTTTGCACTCATGCTGAGTTAAAGGAAAGTGAAATACTTAAATACGACGTTTTATTAGTTACAGGAATAGCCAATCCAGCGCCTTTACACCAACACATTAAAGATAAGGTTAAAAGTGTGCATAGCATTCAGTTTTCAGATCATCATCATTTTGAAAGCTCAGATATTGAAAAAATTACAGCCGCATTTGAAAAAATAAAAGGCACAAACAAAATCATTTTCACAACGGAAAAAGATGCTGTCCGTTTGAAACAGATATTACATGCCGATGACAAAATTTCATCACACATATGGATTATTCCCATAAAAATTAAAATATTAAATAATCAAAATAAAGAGTTTACAGCTAAAATTACCTCATATGTTAAACAAAATAAAGGAAAGCGCTGATTTTATTCTACAAAAATCAAACACAAAAGCTAAAATCGGTATTATTTTAGGCACCGGATTGGGAGGCTTGGTACAAGAAATAGAGATTCAATCCACACTGGATTATAATCACATTCCTAACTTCCCTGTTTCAACCGTAGAAGGACATCATGGAAGGTTAATTTTTGGCTTACTCGGCGGAAAAGAAGTAGTAGCCATGCAAGGTCGTTTTCATTTTTACGAGGGCTACTCTATGGATAAAGTAACTTTTCCGGTGCGCGTTATGAAAATGATGGGCATAGAAACTCTTTTGGTAAGCAATGCCAGCGGCGGTTTAAATCCTGATTTTGTAGTAGGTGATGTAATGGTTATTGACGACCACATCAATATGTTTGGAACAAACCCATTAATGGGAAAAAATATCGATGAACTAGGTCCCCGATTCCCCGACATGAGCCAACCTTATGCTAAGGATTTAATCAAAAAGGCTTTTGAAATAGCCGAACAGAACAACATATCCCTGAAAAGAGGTGTTTATGTGGGTACAACAGGTCCAACGTTTGAAACACCTGCAGAATATAAGATGTTTAGAATTTTAGGGGCTGATGTAGTAGGCATGTCAACCGTACCTGAAGTTATTGTGGCTCGTCACATGAATATGACCTGCTTTGGTGTATCCATTGTTACAGACTCGGGTGTCCCTGGAGAGATTGTAGAAGTATCTCACGAAGAAGTTCAAAAAATAGCTGCAAAAGCAGAGCCCATCATGACATTTGTAATTAAGGAATTGGTTGCATCGTTGTAAGATAAGTGATTGATCAGGAAGATTGATCCACTTCTTTTGTAATGAAACATATACAGGTTAACCCGCTAAAATGGGTTAGCCTTTTTTTATATAAAAAAATTACCCCGATAATGAAGTGCGAAAGAAGAGGTGCATAAATGAAAAAAGGATAGATGAAAACATCTATCCTTTACCCTTAAAATCAGCTTTGTTAACCAAATCTAAATCTATGAAAAAAAATCTACATTGCAAATGTAGGTTATTCTTTAGTGAACGCGTATAAAAAAAAGTTAAAGCGTGTTAATTGTAGGGTCTGCAAGAAAAATCCCCCCAACTGTGGGGCAAATTCTTCTTCCCTCTCATGGCCAAAAAATAAAATGATGACACTTATAATTGAAAGGTTTGCTTTATGACATCTACATAATCCAGTTTTTCCCAGGTAAAAAATTCTACCTCATCTTCAATGTCTTCTCCATTACGTTTTACCACAATCTTCTTTTTATAAGGCGCCCTACCCACATGACCATATGCTGCGGTTGGTTCAAAAATTGGGTTCTTAAGACCAAAACGTTTAACAATAGCTGCTGGACGCATATCAAAAATGCCGGCTATCTTTTGGGCTATCTCTCCATCGGTTAAACCTAAAGTAGAAGAATTATAGGTGTTAACAAACAAACCTACGGGTTCAGCCACACCGATCGCATAAGCCACCTGTACCAAAACCTCTTCAGCTACTCCTGCAGCAACCATGTTTTTAGCAATATGTCTGGCAGCATAGGCAGCAGATCTATCCACCTTAGAGCTATCTTTACCCGAGAAGGCACCTCCTCCATGAGCACCTTTGCCTCCATAGGTATCTACAATAATCTTTCTACCCGTTAAGCCGGTATCACCATGGGGGCCTCCAATAACAAATTTACCGGTAGGATTAACATGCAAAATAAACTTATCATCAATTAAGGATGACTCTTCGGCACTTAATTTACTTTTCACCCTAGGAATAAGGATATCCTTAACGTCTTGCTTAATTTTAGCCAACATCGATTCTTCCTCATCAAACTCATCATGCTGAGTAGAAACAACGATAGTATGAACCCTTACCGGTTTATTGTCATCGTCGTATTCCATTGTTACCTGTGACTTGGAATCGGGACGCAAATAAGTCATCACCTGTTGTTCTCGCCTGATAGCAGCAAGTTCGATTAATAATAAATGAGACAGATGAAGAGGGAAAGGCATAAATTCTTTTGTCTCCTTACAAGCGTAACCAAACATCATACCCTGATCTCCTGCACCTTGGTTTTCTTCCTCCCCACGTTCCACACCGCGGTTAATATCTTCACTTTGTTCATGAATAGCAGAGATAACGCCACAAGAACCCGAATCAAACATATAATCTGATTTGGTATAACCTATTCTTTCGATCACTTGACGAGCTATGTTTTGAACAGGAACATAACCATTTGTTTTAACCTCACCACTTAAAACAACTAATCCTGTTGTTACTAAAGTTTCTGCAGCTACCTTCGATTCGCGGTCCTGACGAAGAAACTCATCCAGCAAGGCATCAGAAATTTGATCGGCTACTTTATCAGGATGACCTTCGGAAACCGATTCAGATGTAAATAAATATCCCATTACATTTAACTGTTTAGTATGAATAAAATAATGACAATGGATAGTATTAAAGAAAAGAGTTATGCGTTTTAGCACTTTTTTTGAGTGGTTGCAATCAGTCAAATCCATCCACTATCCCTAGAAATTTTCCACTACAAAATTACAAAACTTTACCTTCAACCGACATATGAAAGCTATTTTTTTTCACTTTAATATAGTAGGAATTTTAAATGTGAATTTTTTTTACTTTCCTAACCCTTTGATTTTCTGAATACATCCTTTTTTATTTGATTTTT
>JBFHKL010000147.1:0-10324 GCA_041595375.1 Saccharicrinis sp. | reverse complement strand
TGATAATGGAATGTTCGTGTTCATGATAAATTAATTGGGTTTCGGCAAAAGTAGTAATAAACCCAAAGTTACCATATAAATAGTAAATTTTTAGAAGATAATTATCTGTCAGTTATGCAAATGTATGCTTTGTTAAGCTGTTGGATAAAGTAATTTTATGTTGGGTGATAATTGCAATTTAGACTTGCGTAACATTCGTTTTGATGATGTATTCGATTGTTTATCAGGGCTAAACGCTTGCAGAGTTGAGGGAATTAAAAAAGCCGGAAAGACACCCCTGACTTTTCGGCTTCCTCAAAGATTATAATGTAATCTAAACCTATTTTAGAATGAGTGCAAGATAGATAATTTAGCACATTTAGTCAAGATGTTTTAGTATGAATTATCTCATGTAAATGAATGTTGAGTAGAATTGTATAGAAAGTCTACTTTCCTTATTATTTTTTATATTTTTGAAAAGGATTAATATATTCGATCGTGAAAATCGTGCTGTTGGTGTCGATTGAAAGAGATAGAAATAAGTCATGAGTCGAATGATCTTTTTTTAATCTAAGTTATAACTTATGCAAAAAGCAATCACAAATCCTAATGCTACTTTTGGTTCGATGCCGGTTTTTATGACCGCTGTTTCAACCATATTGGGTGCTATTCTTTTTTTAAGATTTGGTTGGGCTATAGGTAATGTTGGTTTTTTAGGTGTGCTGACCATTGTTTTAGTGGGTCATTTGGTCACTGTGCCTACAGCCTTAGCCGTAGCCGAAATAGCAACCAACCAGAAAGTGCAGGGAGGGGGTGCTTACTATATTATTTCACGTTCTTTTGGTTTAAATATTGGTGGTGCTATAGGTATTGCGCTTTACCTCTCTCAGGCTATTAGTGTGGCTTTCTATGTGATCGCTTTTGGTGAGGCTTTTGATGCAGTCATTCCGTATATACCTATTAGTATTCATCCTGCATTATTCAAAAAGGGAGTAACTATTGTTATTATGACTCTTTTGAGTATTGTTGTTTTAATTCGTGGGGCAAATGTCGGAATGAAGACTTTATATGTGGTGGTAGGTATCTTATTTATTTCCATTATTTTGTTTTTTCTGGGCTCTTCTACTACAGAAAATGTAAATGTTTTACTAAATGAAACAACGGAAAATCCGGAAGGATTTTTTTATGTGTTTACTATTATATTTCCTGCATTTACGGGTATTGCCGCAGGACTTGGGCTTTCAGGGGATTTAAAGGATCCAAAAACGTCTATCCCAAGAGGTACTCTTTGGGCCACTTTAATTGGTATGATTGTTTATGTAGCTATTGCTTATAAACTGAGTGTATCAGCGACTCCCAATGATTTAGCAGATGATCAGTTGATCATGCAACGTATTGCATTGTGGGGACCGATTATTCCAATAGGATTAGCGGCTGCAACTTTGTCATCGGCCATTGGATCTATTTTGGTTGCTCCTCGTACACTTCAGGCCATTGGTTTTGATTGTGTGTTGCCGTATCCTCTTATAAACAAGTGGTTGGCTAAGGGAAAAGCAAAGGATAATGATCCAGTCAATGGCACCCTCGTTACCATTATTATTGCCTTCTTTTTTGTTATTATTGGAGATGTTAATTTTGTGGCACAGATTATATCCATGTTTTTTATGGTTACCTATGGAGCGATCTGTTTGATTAGTTTTATGGAGTACTTTGCTGCCGACCCATCCTATCGTCCGACCTTTAAACATAACAGATGGTATTATTCTTTAATAGGAGCTGTATTGTCGTTTTGGCTGATGTTTCAAATGAATCTTACCTACTCGTTGATATCTATTATAATCATGGGGGTTATTTATTTAATCATCAGTAAATATCAACCTGAGAAACGAGGGTTGGAAAATTTGTTTAAGGGAGTCATGTTTCAACTTAGCCGACAAATTCAGATTTTTGTACAACAGGCTAATAAAGAAGAATTAGGATATAATTGGCGTCCCTTTGCGGTATGTGTGAGTGCCGACTCATTTGAACGTCAATCGGCCTTTGATTTGCTGGGTTGGATATCGCATAAGTATGGATTTGGAACTTATATTCATTATGTAGAGGGTTTTTTAAGTAGCCAAACGTATGAAGAGTCGGATAAAATACTGGAACGATTAATTAACAGAGCTAAGGGGAGTAAAACACGTGTTTACATCGATACAGTAATCAGCCCTTCTTATACCTCAGCAATTGCTCAGGTTATTCAGTTATCGGGTATTTCAGGAAAGGGAAGCAATCTTATTTTATTTGAGTTTCCTAACAATAAGCCTGAAGCATTAAAAAATGCTCTTGATAATTATATGTTGTTTGATTCGTGTAAGATGGATGTGTGTTTTTTAAATACATCTATTAAGGGCTTTGGATATAAAAAGGAAATTCATGTGTGGATAGGTCGTCATGACTTTCATAATGCCAACCTGATGATTTTGTTGGCCTATATAATTTTAGGACATCCCGATTGGGAAAAGGGGTTTATTAAAATATATTCCCTGGTACCTGCAAAAGAATCAAAAGAGGAAAGAAAAAAATGGATAGAAAGGATTAAATCCGCCAGGTTACCAATCGCTCATGGCAATGTGCAGATTGTTTCCTTTAATGAAGGAGATGATAAAACTAATATTATAAAAAAACAAAGCTATGATGCTGATTTAACCATTGTTGGTTTCTCCTCAGAAGAAATAAAGGACGGAACCGATATGTTTACCCGCTACGACCATATGGGTAATATTTTATTTGTGAATGCATATCGAAAAAAGGAAATTGAGTAAATAATTTTATTGAATGAAAACGAAAGCAAAAAAAAGTTCTGAGCAAGCAAAAGATATAAAAATTGAGATGTGGTTGCATAAAAATGCAGCCATTGTTTTTTACGCGTTGTTGGGTGTTTTTGTATTGTTTAGTGGCTTATATTTTAATGCCCGAGTAAGTATTACGGGAGATGATTCTACTTATATACCCCGGGCAATAAATTTCTGGGATTCAGGAACCTACCCTTCTTATCAGGGGCCTTTCTATCCTATGGTTTTGTCGTTGGTAGTTGGTTTGTTTGGGATGAAACTGCTGGTCTTAAAAGTTTCTTCTACCATTTTTATGATGGCCGCTTTTGTTTTGCTATACAAGACCTTTAAGGATAAGGTGTTGTATACTACCTTGTTTTTTACCGTGGGGGTATTGAGTGTGAGTCATTATTTTTTATCTTTCTCCAGTCAGACTTTTTCGGAGCCATTGTTTATGTTGCTTCAGGGCGCTTTTTTTCTGTATATGTGTAAAAATATTGAGCAGGAAGAGTCTAAGGGCTGGCGCTTGTCAAAAAGAGAAGGTGTTCAATTGGGAATGATTGTTTTGTTTGGGGTTTTGATGTTTATTACCCGTACAGTAGGCTTTGGGGCTATGTTGGCGGCATTGGTTTATTTTTTGGCCAATAAACAGTTTAAAAGAGCTGTCTATCTTGCTGTAGGCTTCGCAGTGTTAATTATGTTGTTGGTCGGGATTAGAAGTGCTGTATGGGATTTGCCTGTTAAGTCCGGTGAACAAACATCTCAGTTGTTAAATAAACATCCATATGATAGTAGTCAGGGGAGGGAGGATTTTAGTGGTTTTTTGCAACGATTTAAAGATAATTCAAACCTCTATTTGTCTAAGCATTTCATGCGTATTATTGGATTTCGTTCCAGTGAGAAAAATACGATAAACCCATTGCTTACAGTCGCTTTATATTTGATTTTTTTGCTGGGAGTTTTCTGGTTCTTTAAGCGAAATAAGGCCCTGTTCTTTACTGCTGTTTATCTGGCGATTATGCTTGGAGTTACTTTTTTTTCTTTACAAAAGCTTTGGGATCAATATCGCTTGATTATCCCCTTTGTGCCCTTTGTGATTTTGTTTCTGGTTTCAACAATAGTTCGCATTGTTCAGGTAAGCAAAATCAGTTTGCTTATGAAGTTAATACCTGTATTTTTGTGTCTTTCCATTGTGCTAACCTTTAAGAAAGATGTAAAAACCATTGAGATATCTACTTTGACAAAGAATTTAAAAGGGGATAAGTTTGCTGGTTTTACTCCTGACTGGGTTAGTTATTTGCAGATGGTTGATTTTGTAAGTAAGAACTTAAAGGAAGAGAATACCTATGTGGCGTGCCGAAAACCAAATATCGCCAGGATATATGGAAAAGGACGTAAATTTTATGGTATATATCGTATTCCTGAGAGTTCTCCTGAAGAGTTGTTACAGCTCTTAAAGCATAAAGGAGTGACTCATGTGATGTTAGCCAGCTTGCGCAAGAATCCGAAAGTGTTTACCGGGCAAACCATTAATACAGTGAGGCGGTATATGTACGCTATCACAAAAAAGTATCCGCATACCTTTAGATTGATAAAGCAATTTGGCGATAAAGAGCCTACTTATTTGTTCGAGATTGATTACTCTATGAAGAATCCTGTTAAGGGAGAAATCATAAATAAAAAATAATAAATGCAATTGTATAGTTCTGAGATTAAAGAATACTGGGAGAGCTTTGCTCATAAATGGGTTAAATACCGCCAAAAAAGATCCTATTATTGGAATTCAATATCGCGTTATTGTAATTATTTTATTCATCCCGAGAGTACTATTTTAGAAGTGGGGTGTGGTAGTGGTGATTTGTTGGATGCCATTCAGGGAAAGGAAAAGACAGGGATAGATTTTTCGCCTAAAATGGTGAGTCTGGCAAAAAGCTGTTTCCCAACAATTAATTTCCATGAGATGGCGGCCGAGGAATTAAATCTGAATAAACAATTTGATGTTGTTATTTTGTCAAACCTTATTGGTGTGTTGCCTGATATTGAGCTTGTATTTAAGCAGTTGAATAAGGTGTCGCATGAGAAAACAAGGTTAATAGTGACCTATTATAACAGAATGTGGGAACCGGTGATACGTTTTGCAGAACTTATCCGAGTGAAAAGAAAATCTCCCTTGCAAAACTGGCTCTCGGTGAAGGATATTGAGAATCTATTGTATCTAGCAGGTTTTGAAACCTATAAGGAAAATAGGAGCTTGTTTATTCCTTATCATATTCCATTGATATCTCATCTGTTTAACAGGATATTTAGCCGATTACCTTTTTTAAATAAGTTGGGTTTAAACCAGTTTGTATTTGCACGCCCTCTTCCTGTGTCAAAAACTGAAGAGCAAATAAAGTCAAGCTATAGCACCTCTGTCGTTATTCCGGCACGCAATGAGAGTGGAAACATAGAACAGGCCATCTTGCGAATGCCTGATTTTGGTAAGCATATAGAAATTATATTTGTTGAAGGTAACTCTACTGATGATACCTGGGAGATGATTCAGCATATCCAGAAAAAATACAAGGGTACACACGATATTAAAATCATGCAGCAGGATGGTAAAGGAAAAGGCGATGCCGTTCGAAAGGGATTTGCCGCTGCCTCGGGAGATATCCTGATGATTCTGGATGCCGACCTGACGGTTCCTCCTGAGGATCTTGCTAAGTTTTATGATGCCATCACTACCGGTAAAGGAGAGTTTATTAATGGGGTGAGGCTGGTGTATCCAATGGAGAAAAATGCCATGCGCCCTTTAAATACTGTTGGGAATCATTTCTTTAGTAAGTTCTTTAGTTATATTCTGGAACGTCCTATTAAAGATACATTGTGTGGCACCAAAGTGATGTTCCGTTGGGATTATGAGAAACTCGCTGCCAATCGAAAATTCTTTGGGGAGTTCGATCCTTTTGGAGATTTCGATTTACTCTTTGGCGCTTATAAATTAAATCTCAAAATAATTGATTTACCAATTCGATATAAAGAACGTAAGTATGGTGATACCAATATTAGCAGGTTTAAACATGGTATTGTTCTTTTGCGGATGGCTACCTTTGCTACCTTAAAAATTAAGTTTTGGTAAAGTATTCTTTGCAGCCTTAAAGTATTTTTACAACTTTAGGTCGAATTTAAATGGAGAAGTAATGAAACGTATTGCCATATTTCCTTGTTCTTTTGATCCTTTTACCATCGGGCATGAAAATATTGTTCAACGAGCAGTGGACTTGTTTGATGAAATTATTATTGGTATTGGTTATAATACCAGTAAAAGAGGTTATTTTCCAATAGATAAAAGAATTGAGTGGGTGGAGTACCTGTTTGACCAGGAACCAAAGGTTAAGGTGGATAAATACGATGGCTTAACGGTTGATTTTGCAAAGAAAGTAGGGGCTGGTTATATTTTGAGAGGGATAAGAACTGCAGCTGACTTTGAGTATGAAAGAGCTATCGCTCAGGTGAATAAGGCAATGACGGGTATTGAATCTGTTTTTCTTTTAACAACGCCTGAACATACCCCGGTTAATTCATCTATTGTTAGAGATATTATTCGTCATCATGGAGATCCGGGTAAATTTATTCCCGTTAAAATACGTGAGAAAATGGCTAATTACAGATTGAATCGCAATTAATAGCAAGTTTAATGAGGTATTTCCTGATTTTATCGGTCTTGGTTTTTTCTTCGATTGTAAAAGCTGAACCTACTGATAGTGTTACGATTTGGGGAACAGCACAAGAGTATGCCAATATGCATCTTATTGTGCAATACAAAAAAAATTATATTACAAGAGATATTACAGACCTGCAATCTTTCAAGGTAGATAAAAATGGTTTTTTTAGATTTTCCTTTTATGCAGAAGATATTACAAAGATATACATTGCATTAGGAGAAACAGAAGGCTTTTTGTTTGTGGTGCCGGGTGAAAAATATCAAATTGTACTTCCCCCTTATATGCCATTAAAGCCTGAAAATAAACTTAATCCGTTTTTTCAACCTCAGCATGTGATGTTGGGTGTGCAGGATGAAAAGGCTATCGCTTTTAATGAAAAAATATTACAGTTCGAGAGTGCTTATAATGAGAGTTTTGCAAGGGATATTCAGCGTATTGTACTTACCAATAATCATAGGCTGGCAAATGAGATTATTGCTAAAATAGATGCTGAGTTTCCTGCCGATAAGGGAAGCTGGTTTGATACTTATAAGCAATATACTTATATGAATATGCGTAACTTCATATATGCCAATAAAGAACGGAAACTTATTTATGATTATTTTTCATTGAAGCCGGTTAGCTATTTTCTTGATCCATATTGGACTTCCTTTAATCAGGTGTTTTCTAACTTTTTTTATAGTTACTTTAACTTAAATGAGGGTGGCGAACTCAAGCAAGCCTGGACTAGAACTGAGTCTTTCGATACATTGGTTACTGTGTTAGGTAAAGATTCGCTTTTTCACCAACGTGCCCTGGCTGAATTAATCATTTTAAAAGGGATGTATGATGGCTTTTATTCGGGAAATTACAACCCAGAGAAGGTTATTCGTCTGGTTAAAAGGGCTACTGAGGAATGTGAGAGCCTCAAGAATAGGGGAATAGCCATTGGTATTCTTGATAAAATATCCAAGTTAAGACCAGGTGCAGTGGCACCTCAAATTAGTCTCCCTAATTTATCAGGTAAGGAGAAAGAGTTAAAGGATTATAAAGGGAAGTTTGTTTATTTGAATTTTGCCAATACCCAAAATTATGCCTGCAAAAAGGACTTTCAGGTACTACAGCGCTTTGCCGATTTGTATAAAAGAGATATGGTTGTCGTAACTGTTTTAACTGATGATGATCCTGACAAAGCCAAAGAGTATGTGAAAAAGAATAAGTTCAACTGGGAGTTTCTTTACTTTAATCAAAATGCCAAAGTATTATTTGATTATGCAGTGAAAGCCTTTCCTACTTATTATCTGATTGATCCAGAGGGAAATCTGGTTTTTTCTCCAGCCCCTGCACCTGAAGAAAATTTTGTGTCCATATTTGAGGAAACCTACAACGAATACAGGTATAAAACCCTCCGTAAAGAAAAACCTAAAGCGCGAACCATTTACGATTTGTGATTTTTCATAGTACAATTTTAGTAAGACTACTTCTATTTATGTCAGCAGGATGCCTGTATGGTATGTTATAAGTGTGTTTTTTGACTAAATAGGTGAAATATTTTATTAAACAATGGGTGTGGGTGACTTTAAACGGTATTTTTTTCGTTCAAAATAGCTAAGTTTGTTTACTTTGTATTTAATGCAAGATGGTTTAAATATTAATTCCATGAAAATAATACCTTACATACTGCTGTTTTTTTTATTCTTTAGTTCTTTATCTCTTATCTCACAAACGGCTCCTACAGTCACAGTAACCAGCAGCGATGCAGCGTTTTGTGAAAGCGGTAATGCCACCTTAGAAATAACCTTCACTGGTGATGCACCCTTTTCTTATATGGTTCAGATAGGTGATGGAAGCTATGAGATAGGAGGAGACAATATCTATGATTATAACTATGAACGTTCTTTTTCAGTGGATGAATCCTGTGATATTTCAGTATTGAGGGTGTATGATAGTAATTATACCTACGATTCAAGTGATCCGCTTGGTAGTGGAGTGGAAGTGACAGATCAAAGTATGAGTGTTGTGGTGTATGATATGCCTGAACCAAATGCTGGAGTAGATGATGACCCTTGCGGACTTGATTACACCTTAAGTGCTACGGTTACCGATGCAAGTCATGATATTTGGTGGAGTGATATGAGCACATTGGGTTCCTTTGATGATGATTCCTCTCCTACTGCAACTTTTACTTCGAATGCTGAAGGTACATTGACTTTTACGCTAAACGAAAAAAATGGGACTTGTGAAGCCTCGGATGATGTAATTATAGAGTTTAAAGGAAGCCCAACGGCTACAATTACCAATACAGAAGATTTTGAGTTTTGTTCAACTGATGGTCTTGAAGATCAAGTGAGTATAGATGTAACATTTACGGGAAATGCTCCATTTGATTACGTTGTCCAGAATAATACGGATACCTATTCCTTAAGTACCTCAGATTTAAATGAAACAATCGAATATGCTGTTAGCTATTCAGATAACTACAGCATTACATCGCTTACAGATAGTAATGGTTGTGCTGCCTATGAAGATGATATTACAGGTAGTAAAATAGTTACGGATTTAAAACCAAGTACTTTTGCAGGAGACGATGACCTGAGTTGTGGTGCTGAGTATACCCTGCAAGCAACTCTTTCTGAGGGTACTACCGGGGTGTGGAGTACTTCGGCCAGTGGCGTTGTATTTGCCGATAGCGGCTTAGAAACAACGACAGTTTCTTCATCAAGTTATCAGTATGCAACTTTGACATGGACAGAAACAGATGATGATATGGGTTGTGTAAATAGCGATGAGGTAATTATTCATTTTGCTGAGTCTCCTACGTTATCTATCTCAGAAGCCTCTGACCAGATTTGTGAGGGGAGTAGTACTTATATGGAATATACGGTTACCGGTAACTCACCTTGGACTCTCAATTATAACAATGGCGCAGGTAGCTTAACCGAAAGTGATATTAACTCTTCAAATAATACCTTGGTCCTTGTGCCTACATATAATCAAGCCGATGATATTCAGAGTCTCACAGAATATAATTTTACCAGTGTAGTTGGAGGTTATGGTTGTGAAACAACTTATTCTGATTTGGTTTATTCAGTTTATGTAGATGAAATGCCAGTGGCCAATGCCGGGATAGATGATGAAGTTTGTAGTACCGAAGTGGTGTTAGATGCTACTCCTTCCATTGGAGATGGCCAGTGGAGTGTAGCAACAGAAGGTGCTGGTGGTGAGTTTGCTGATGAAACGGATCCGTACACTACCTTTTTGGCGAATAGTTTTGGTGAAATAGGTTTGAAATGGACCGAAGTCAATGGAACCTGCTCAAGCTCAGATGAAATAGCTGTTGTTTTTCAGGAGTCGCCCTATCCTGTATATGCAGGAGAAGATTCGATAATTTATGCCAGAGATAATATTTCCCTTTATGCATCTGATTTTGATTATGATTTATATCTGGAGGATTATCAACCCATAGGAACATGGAGTCTGCTCGAGGGGAGTGCCACTATAGAGGATGTAAATCAGTACAATACCAGGGTAACTAATTTGCAAGAAGGACTCTATAGCTTTTTATGGACGGCGACTATCGAAAATTCGGATTGCGCATCTATTGCAGATACCGTGAATATCACCGTAAAAAATATTTTTGCACCAACAGGTTTCTCTCCCAATGGAGATGAGCTAAATGAGACTTTCGAGATTTTAGGAGCAAGTAATATTACGAACAATAAATTGTCGGTATTTGACAGGTACGGAAAACTGGTTTTTAGTACTACCGATTACAATAACGATTGGCGAGGTACGGATTTAGGAGGTTCTGATTTGCCTGAAGGAACATACTATTATGTTTTT
>JBFHKL010000146.1:0-10352 GCA_041595375.1 Saccharicrinis sp. | reverse complement strand
AGAGGTATCAATATTGCTTTTGTTATCGAAAAAAAAGTTTGTTAACCAAAGCGTAATACAATCAATTAATACCGTTTTACCGGTAAAATCATGATTCGAAAGGTTTTTCTCTTCCTCAATATTTTCCCAGCGTTCATCTCTGTCGGCAATATGTCTTTCTATCCGTTTTTTATGCTCTTCGTCCCATATTCGCGAGGTAGCTAAATACGTTGGTCTGGGGCTGTTTTTAAGGGCTAATTTTTGAGCGTATGAACTTTTGCCGGATCTTTGTCCGCCTGTGATAAATGTTATTTTAGTCATTGGATTATAGTCGTTAGTTAATGGTCACTAGTCAATCGTTGTTAATCAATAGCTATTAGTTATTGCCAATTGTTTTAATAAAAGCATTTAGTGATTTAGTATGAGTTTTCAATAGTTTGTTAAGTTGTTCATTCAATTCACTTGTAATTATTATTCTTTTATATACTTTCTTTAGACAGAATTTAGTTTCGTATGCCCTTCCTCTTGAATCATAAAGAAAGCTTTTGTTTTCTTTATAGTGGAATCTTCCATACCCTTCAGCAATGTTTGCTCCAATAGAATCGGCTGAACGAATTAATTGTTTGCCAACAGTATCTTGTTCAAGATAATTCCATTTTATAAGTACATCCCAAATAATGTCTGTTATGCTCATTGGCATATTGATATATACTTAAATCTTCAATTTTCATCCTGTAGGATTGTAGTATATATAAATGATTATCTGATTTGATTCATAAATTATCATCGCTAATTTAAGCAATTGCTTAATTCCAATGATCAATTGCTATTGACCAATTAAATGTCAAGTAAATCACACTGACTATTGGCAAATGAGCAGCGACCATGTTACAAGAACTCCACCTGTTGATATTCCTTGGAGTGCCAGGTGATTTTTATCAAAGCACCAAATGGTAATTGTAAGGAAAAAATCTTGTGCCAGGGGATTTCCAGGTATTTCATAGCCAGGCATCTGATTGTGCCTGAATGGCATACTATGGCAGTAGTTGAGTTATCTTGAGCTGAATTAGCTATTTGATCAAAACTCTTAGAAACCCTTTCATATAGTTGACGAAATGATTCTCCATTGGGTGGACATTGGTTCATAAAATCCTGATACCAGCTATCCATTTCTTTTTTATTTATTTCTTCCCACTTTTTCATTTCCCAGTCGCCAAAGTTAAGTTCTTGTAAATTTGTTTGGTAAGCTATTTGTTGATCCGGAAATAAAAACTGAGCCAGTTTACTGCAGCGTATAAGAGGACTGGAATGCACGGCGTGAGGATGTATATCTTTGAGTTTATTCTTAATAAAGGTTGCTTCCTCATTAAAATGCTTATTTACATTTAGGTTTGAATTGCCATAGCATATACCTGACTCTATATCGGGGGTAGTGTGTCGGATGATATAAAATTGTTTCATATTTTATTGTTAAGCCTCTAAAATCACCAATTGGTTTGCATAGAATATACAAATAAACAAAAGAAAATGTTTTTAAAAGCTAAGTTTCTTTGTGTTCTTCGTGGTTACGTTTATTTACTTGCTAGGTACACTAAGTCGCTGTTTTAAAGATATGCCATGCCATTGCCAATGGCAATAATACTCAGGTAAAACAATACCTCGGTAACCTGCTGTATGGCTCCCAGACAATCCCCTACGTAACCACCTATCCATTTTTTAAAATAATGATCGAGCCAAAACTTGGCAATGAGCAAAGGAATAATGGTGAGGTAGATGATCCAGTGAGGAAATAATAATAAAGAACTCATTCCTAATATGGTAGCCATCCACAAGTCCTTTATGTGTAAGTTCTTGGTGACGGGTTTTGATTTGCTGCTTTCATCTTCTCTCACGTATGGGAGATTGAACATCGTCATAACAGCCAGCATTCGGCTGATGGTGTGTCCGCAAATAATTGCCGGAATAATTAAAGCTGAGGGAATGGATACGAGGGCGAAAAATTTTAATGTCAAAATCAGAATCATACCTATCATACCATAAGCTCCTACTCTGGAATCTTTCATGATAGTCAGGATCTTTTCTTGTGTCCATCCTCCACCAAAGCCATCACAGGTATCGGCAAAACCGTCCTCGTGAAATCCTCCTGTTAGCAAAATGGTTGAGATCATTGATAGAATAATTGAAATAGAAAGAGGGAAGATAAAGCTCGCCAGATAGTAGGTGAGAGCCCCTATGCTACCGATGATAAATCCTACCAAAGGAAAATACCGGTTACATTTATTAATACTATCTTCAGAATAACCAAGCCATTTAGGGGCGGGTATTCGGGTTAAAAACATCAGCGCCGTTAAAAATAATTTAATTTCTTTCATTTCTATTTGTCATTAGTCAAGAGTCAATAATTGTTAGGTTTATTGATCAAAATTTATCGTTCACTCTACAGTATTTGCTTGATAGAGGCTATTTTTTTAGAGAAGGCAAATGTATTACTAATTCTCTTCTTCGGAGATAGTCATCAGGTAAAATAATCACTGATTATTGATCATTTTTCAGTTTGCCCTTATACGTATAACCTAAATCCTCAATAGCATGTTTGATTAGGTTTTCATCGATTGAAGAAGGGTATATTTCAACGGTATTTTGTGAAGGAGTGGCAATTACATTACTAATTCCATTAATCTTTTTCAAATTGTTTTCTACGCTCGCTTTGCAATGACTGCAGGTCATGCCATCTACTCTGTATTTATCATTTGTCAGGTTTCCGGCAAATGAAAATTGCTTGTTTGTAAATAAAGGAGTAACGCTTTGTGCTTGAGATAAGGGCGAACTGAGCAATAGAGCTTTCTCGGTGTTTTTTTGTTCTGCTTTTCTTTTCACCAAGTATTTTTTTAGATAGCCAAATAGAATGAGGGAAATCATGAGCATAGAAGAGCTGACCTTTAGCCATTGGGGCAATAATTCGTGTTGGTGATGAAGGTGCGAACTGGCTATCATTGTAAACCATTCGGCGGGTAATAAGTGGTTGATGATCAGTCCGAAAATAAAAGCTCCGCTAATAATTGATCCTAAATAGCTAAATAAGGTTTTGTTGCCAAATACTTTTTTAATGACTGTTATGGTTGCGGCGTTAGTTGCCGGTCCGGCCATAAGCAAAATTAATGCTGCTCCAGGAGATAAACCTTTTAGCATTAAAACAGCCGCAATAGGAACCGATGCAGTAGCACATAAATACAATGGAACCGATGCTATTAGGATGGTGAACATGCTTAATAACTCGTTATTCATGTATAGGGAGAAAAAGTCGTCAGGAATAAAAGTGGATAACATAGCTGCAATTAAAATTCCAATGATGAGCCATTTGGCAATGTCCATTAAAAATTCATGAAATCCATATTTTAATACACGAGTAATGCTGTTTGTTTTTTTACTGATCTTGCTTGAACAACAGACTTTAGGTGTGTTTTTTATTTCCAGAGTATCGTTTGTTGATGTTAGGTTTGTGATTATTCCGCCCAATACCCCGGTGATTAGTGCGATAATAACTCTTAGTAGTGCGAAAGGTAAGCCCAGTAACGAGTAGGTGACTAATACGCTGTCGATACCGGTTTGAGGTGTGGATATCAGAAAAGAAACGCTGGAGCCTTTAGATGCTCCGTTTTTGTAGAAAGAAATGCCTGTAGGAATTACACCACAAGAACATAGAGGTAAGGGTATGCCTAATAAAGCAGTGTTAATTACCGACCTTACATAATTTTTACCCATGTATTTATCAATCCATTTTTGAGGGAACCATACTTTTAGCATACCGGCAAAGAGAAAACCCAACAATAGATATGGCGACATTGCATTTACCAGATAGCTAAGCTGGGATATGAATTCTTGTAAAATATCTGTTATTATCGTCATTTTCGTATTTAATTAATAATATTTCTGGGGTATAGATGATGGCTTAGTTGTTTTACTATAAGCTGGTAAATGAATAACAAAAATACAAGTAATAGGTTTGGATAGTAACAAAAAATCCCCAATAATGGGGATTTTAGCTAAGGTCTTTATGTCGTTTATCCGGCTGTCGGATAATTTTATCAATGTTTACCTCATATCAATTACATCCACATCGGGATGGGCATTTTGGTCAAAAACAAACATAGCATCATCCATAGCTAAATTGGTCTGTAGTTTTTTTATGAGGATAGTATAGTTGTTACCATCTTTACCCACTTGTTTAATGCTGTAAATGCGCAAATCGTCTTTTGCAATTTCAAGCCTGATACGCGAATAGGGTTTATCGCGGTTTAGAGGGAAAAGGTCTATGATATACACAACTGTTCCATGTAAATCTTTTTCTCCTATAAAGCCATATTTGAATCCTGTTTGGTAAATGGTGAAAATAGATGCGGGATTCAATGTCTCTTCATCGTCAGGATCCGGCTCGTCTATATTTACCTCTTGGGTATCAATCATATGAGTCCATAGTGTTTTCCCGTCGAAATAAGTGTCCACATCCATCAGGTGCGCTTTGTATTTGGCGCCTTTGATTGAGATGTTTCCTTCGTATTGCTCATTAATCTCTTCCTGAGTATTCTCCATGCTAAAGGAAAAATCGGCCTGGAGGGTTTTGTAGGTTTTGGTTTTTTCGGTAAGCTGATCTAATATTTCCTTTGCTCTCTCGTTGTCTTGAGCAAATAAAAATCCAGGGATAATGGCTATTAATAAAATCAGTTTCTTCATAAAATCAGTTATTAAAATCTTGTATTTTTTTGTTTTATACTCGATGGGTTGATAAAAGTTTTTGTTTTGTTTTTCTTTTTAACTCAAAAATAGTACCAAAAAACTATAGGCTGTTAAGTACATGTTCCAAGGCGGCCTCGTCAGGGACAAGTACCTGGCGGGCTTTACTTCCTTCAAAAGGGCCTACTATTCCGGCGGCTTCCAGCTGGTCAATGATACGTCCTGCTCTGTTGTAACCAATGGAGAATCTGCGTTGTATCAAAGAAGTGGAGCCTGATTGATTAGCGACTATGATCTTAGCGGCCTCTTCAAAGAATGAATCCTTATTGCTCATATCTACCTCACCCGTTTCCGCAGCCGATGATTCTCCTACGTATTCAGGCAACATAAGTGCACTAGCATAACCTTTTTGAGAGCCAATAAATTCGTTGATTCGTTCTACTTCAGGCGTATCGACAAAGGCACATTGTACCCTGATTAAATCACTACCTTGCGAAATAAGCATATCTCCACGTCCGATTAGCTGGTTGGCTCCCGGAGAATCTAAAATTGTTCTGGAGTCAATCATCGAAGCTACTTTAAAGGCTACACGGGTGGGGAAGTTGGCTTTAATAACTCCGGTAATAATATTGGTAGAAGGACGTTGAGTGGCAACAATCATATGAATTCCCACTGCCCGGGCTAACTGGGCAATACGTGCAATAGGCATTTCAACTTCTTTCCCGGCTGTCATAATCAAATCGGCAAACTCATCGATGATTACAACAATATAAGGTAAGAAACGGTGCCCTTTTTCAGGATTTAAAGAGCGTTTTACAAATTTATGGTTGTATTCTTTAATGTTACGTGCATGTGCTTTTTTTAAGAGATCGTATCTCGAATCCATCTCAATGGTTAAGGAATTGAGTGTGTTAACCACTTTTTGTACGTCGGTAATGATGGCTTCATCTTCATCATCAGGAAGTTTGGCTAAAAAATGACGTTCAATCTTGCTATAAATATTTAGTTCCACCTTTTTAGGATCCACCAAAACAAATTTAAGTTGCGACGGATGTTTTTTATACAATAGGGAGGTGATGATGGCATTTAAACCTACTGATTTACCCTGCCCGGTAGCACCGGCAACCAACATATGCGGCGCTTTGGCTAAGTCTATAATAAACGTTTCGTTTGAGATGGTCTTACCCAAGGCTATGGGTAGCTCGTATTTTGTTGTCTGAAATTTCTTGGTCCCAATAATGGTTTTCATCGAAACCACCTCGGGCTCGCTGTTTGGAACTTCAATACCAATTGTTCCTTTACCTGGTATTGGGGCAATGATTCTGATTCCCAGGGCTGCCAGGGATAGAGCAATATCATCTTCCAAATTCTTAATTTTTGAGATACGAACACCTGGTGCAGGAACAATCTCGTATAGAGTTACGGTTGGTCCTACCGTAGCTTTAATGCTTTTTATCTCAATTTTATAGTCGATAAGAGTATTTACAATCTTATCTTTATTAGAATTCAGTTCTTCGTCGGTTACCGGCTCATTGGAGGCGTGATGATCTTCAAGCAGGTCGAGCGTTGGTAGTTGATAAGATGAGAGGTCCAAAGTAGGGTCGTAATCGCCTAAGGGAGTATTATCATTTACTACAAAATCTTCTTCCTCCTGTATTTTGTGTATGGTGAAGTTTTCCTCCTCAGGATGCTCCGAACCATTATTCTTAGAAATATCTAATTCAACATCTACCTTGTCTTCCAGCCTAACTTTAGGTGCGATTTGTTTAACTATAAATTCTTCTTCTATCTCTATTTTCTCTTCTTCATCTACTTTGATGTCCGGTAATACGGTATCCTCGTGAGTAGCAGCTTGCTCGTTAATGTCAGTGTGGGTGTCTTGCGTAAATGTTGTGGTGTCCTGAGTTTGTTCAGTAGCATTTTTGGCTGCAAAAGTTTTTTTGACGAAGGGGATAAATTGTTCAAACGTAAAAGTAAGGTAGGTGATTAATGCAAAGGTCAGAAATAAGATTAATCCTACATTACCAATGGCCGATATTAACCATTCGCTCATAAAATAACCCATCTCGCCACCTGGCAAAAAATATTGGCTGTTGATAGAACCCATAAAGATATAGCCCAAGAGAATGGAGATATAAGTCCCAATGAAAAAACAATGCAATAAGGTTTTTTTAATCGATGCGAGTTTGATATTTATCAATCTGAAGGCAATAACTATAAGTGCTCCCACTATAGCAAAGGCGGCTATTCCTATGCCTGAATTAATGAATAAATCGGCAAAATAAGCACCAAATTTTCCTATCCAGTTTTCAACATTAACATCCTTGTTGAACACGTAATCAAAAAAATTGATGTTAAATTTGCTATGGTCAGCTCCGCCGGTGAATATAAATGAAATAAACGCTACAAATAAAAATATGGCATATAGCATTAATGCAAGGCTGCTAAAAACACGAACCCTGAAATCTGTAAACCTATTTTTAATCTCTGCTATACGATTATTTTTTTTTGTTTTTTTTGTCTTTCCTGCCATTGTAGTTATTGTTGTTAACAAAGCATTTTAATAAGGGCAAAAATAATAAATGCGCTATCTATTTCTATGCAAAATGCAGATTTCTTTTACTAAACTATTATGCCCTCATTATTATCATATGTGAAATAAATGATTGATAATAAGAGTTAGAATAACAATAACGGAGTATGGGTGAAAATATTATTTAATATTTTCCAGCAGTGAGCTTACCATCGAGTCAATTTTATCTTTACTACTTTGGTCGTATTTCTTGGGTAGTTTAAACTCGGAAGAGGATGGTTTTTTAGGGTTAAATTTATCTGCAATGATCTCTAATTTTAGTCCTTTGTAATTAACAGTGAATTCCATTAGTAAACCGGGGATGTCTGCCAAAGGAGTGTTTCTGTTGGGATTTATTAAATCAATATCTTGGGTGTAATAAGCATAAAAAGGGGCCTCTCCTTCAAAATTAACCTGTGCTTTTTTGCATTTAAATCCGGCTATTGTTTTGGGTTCATCATCAAAATAAGTGATTTGCACATCGCCATCTCTTTCGTATAAGAAAAAGTGGTTGGAAGGATCCATGCTATAGAACATGGTTTTATTCATAAACTTGAACATTACATGACAGGAGTCTGTAGGAGATAGAGAAAAGAAATCTAAGGTAAAGAAATTAAAACCACCTGTGATTTCGTGTTTGATCTTGTGATTGTTAAAAAACAGTTTTACTTCCTCTGGCAAAACATTTACAGAAGGAGAAATAGAAATGTCTTCTGTATATTTTATTTTATAGGTGATTGTTCCGTAGTTGGGTATTAAAGGTCGTTCATTTGACTGGCAACTCAATAATAATAAGGAGAGAGCAATAAGAGAGAATATTAATGAGTGCTTCATATTTTTTTGTTTTCAAATAACTAACATAGGCTTCGGAGGTTGGTTATACTTTTTTTGTTGATCTCAAAAATAGATATAAACAACTAAAGAAGAGCTATCTTTGGTTGATTAAATAAGGGATTTGGTCAAATCAAAAACTAAATATACTAATTTTAGCCTATTGTTTATTGATAGGATGTTTTTTAACAGGTAAAAATATCTCTGAAATCATGCAGCGAACACTTCCTCCTCCAATCGATTCAATAGTGGAGATATCAACAGGAAGTAGGGTAGCATAGCTTTCAAGGGCTTCTTTTTGTTCCAGTGAAAGAACATGATAAGCACTTTTTGACATGATCAGTAGTTCGGTGCCTTCAGTGGATATGACAGAGAGCATATTGCCTGCGAAGTGATTAACCTGAGCAAAGGTAATAGCTATAATTTCATGACCTGTTTCTTCCAATGAGCGAATGACGGTTTCCCTTTCTTGTTCATCCCGAATGCTTTCCAGGCAAATCACGGAAAACCTTTCACTTACACACATCATTACATTGGTATGGTATATTTCCTGCCCGTTGGTGTCGGTTGAAGTAAAGTATAAGGGTGTGTAGCCTAATTGATCACATATCTCGATGAAAATATCCTTATCTGTTCGCGGAGAAAGGCAAGCGTAGGCTATTTGATGAATATGATCAAAAATAATACTTCCTGTGCCTTCTAAAAAACTGTTTTCCTGTTCGTATTTCGATAGGTCTATTATTTTTTTAATCTCATAATTATCTTTTAGCCAGGAGATAATGTCTTCGCTTTTTTCGGGTCTGCGATTGGGAGCTTCCATGGGATATAAAACCATGGTTCCATCAGCATGAAATGAGCCCCAGTTGTTAGGGAAAATAGCATCTGGTTTTACGGGCTTTTCTGTATCCTGAATTACAGTAACATCAATTCCTTTAGATTGTAGCTTATTAACATAGCCATCAAATTCCGCCCATACTTTTTCTTTTATTTTAGCACTTGTTAAATCAGGTTTTTTCTGGAAGGCATTAGATGCGGCAGTCTCGGTATTAAAACCAAAATTGGCCGGACGAACCAAAAAAATATGGTTTGTAGATTGTTTCATAGGGTATGTTTTATTCATTTTGTCATAGATGGTAATAAGTTTTACGCAAAATTTAGGAGGAGGTTTGTTATTTTTTTAGTGAATAATATAAGGTCTTATAGGTCATGTAAATAACAATACTCAGCCACAATAGCGCCCAAACTGCCTGTGGTAATAAGGGGATGATAGTAGAAAATTTGGCAATGTCAGAGGATGGACCAACATTATAATCTGTTATAATATATATGATAGAGGATGTTCCGATGATGATTAACAGATCGGCAACGAAACTTTTAGATCGTTTACTTAGCCAAATGGCAGCTGCCGAAAACAACATAAGAAGAATGGTTGTGAATAAGGAACTAAACCAAAATGTTGCCGTAAATAACAAAATGCCAATTAATACATATAAAGTAAATATACTGGTCTTAGGCTTGTTTAAGCCAATATAGAGTAATAGGTTACCAAAAATGGCGCTGCCAATATATCCTCCCATAAGTATTAAAGGGGTAAATCCACCCGAGGTAACAGCATATCCTGCACCATTGGGCTGTATCATGACTTCATGTACATATCCACCGGTTATTAGTGTGAAAAAAGCATGTCCAAACTCATGTAAAAAGGTAACAAAAAGGTTGATAGGTAATATGATATATAAGCCGTAAGGAATGTAATTAGCAAGTACCCAGTATAAAATAGCGCTTACAAGAATCAGAAGGAGCTTTTTGTTCATCAGCTTATTTATTTTTGGGCAAGATAGGAAAATGTAGGTGAACTATATTTATCATTGAAAAATAATTTGTTTATGTTTGTATGGTGCATGTTCCTGCGGTATTTTTTACACCTTGTAGACTTCTATGTTTAAAAAGGAATCAACCTGTAAATGTCTTTTGATCTTACACTTTATTAAATCACTGAATTGTTATAATTTTTAAAACCTGTTTTTGTTTTATGCCTGTCAAAACGAATACGATTAGTCGTATAAAAAAAGAATTGGAGCTTTATCCCAGAGAAGTTCTAATTGAGCATTGCCTGCGAATGGCCAGGTATAAGAAAGAGAATAAGGAGTTATTAAATTATATATTGTTTGAAGCAGATGATGAAGAGACTTATGTGGATGAAATAAAAAAAGATATAGCCGCAGCTTTTGCAGAGGTT
>JBFHKL010000145.1:0-10375 GCA_041595375.1 Saccharicrinis sp. | reverse complement strand
GTTATTGTTTTGCTTGCGTACAACGGTAAATTGTATGGTGCGTAGGGCATTAGAAAGCACTTTCCTGTCAAACCGCTAAGTAGCCGAAGCGCAGATTTGACACTTGCGAATTTGACACGCCGTCGAAGCTGCGCTTCGGCGGTGCTGATAGGAGAGCAAAACTTCAAATACTCACTATCTGCCCTATGCACTATACAAAATGTTAGCATTTCGTTATTTTTCTTTTTGTGATTCTAGTTCTTTTGTTTTTTTCTTATGTCTTTCAACGTCCCAAGTCATACCAACATTTTTCACATAGTCTTCTATGGGTTCAAGTCCGACTTCTGCTCGTCTATCATTTACTTTTTCAGGTTCAATTATTGGATAAACATAAAACTCGTCACCATCGATTTTAATTTGGCTTCCATAAATCTGTCGATTCCCTTTTCCCATTTCAATCCTATCTACTAAAAGTGCAAAATTTGTTCCTTTAGCAGTTCCTTTTTTGACAGCTTCTCGCATCATCGGTAGATATTTAAGCTGAGTTTCAAGGTCTGAATGCTGAATTACCAGGAATAATGTTTTGTTCCCTTGTTCACCAATAACATCTGCTCCCAACCATCCATATTCATTTAGTATTTTCTCGATTTTTATAAGGTTGGTAGAGTCTGTTTTATTCATTAATTTATGCAGAGTTATTAATTCCATATTTTCAGATTCAGAACGAGATTTTCTTAATAATTCATCTAATCGTAATCGGCATTTTTGGTCTTCTTGATGAATTGTGTCAAGTTGAGCTTTTAATGAAGTATAGGAATCTTTTTTATTCTGAGTTTGTCCAAATGAAAGGTTGACAAATATAAGACTGACAATTATTAACGTTAATTTTCTCATATTATTTTCTGGTTGTATTCGGTTCTTAATGAATGCTAACGTTAAGAATAAACCGTCGTTTTAATGCGGTTTATTTATTGTTGTACGTTGTGCCCTTTTACATTATTTATAAGATTTTCAATTTCCTGTCCCTATCTTATATTGTAAAAATAATCTATTTTGTTTAATATCTTCGTCTTCTTTGCGGTATTCTTGCTTTAAAATACCGGCAATTTTGTTCTCTTTCTCTTTCTTTTTGCCCATTTTTCCCGATTAAACATACCTTTCCCATGTGTTTTTAAGCCACATTATTATTGAAAAACTCTTTCTTTATCAAATCTTTTCTTCTAAAAATATTCCGATCTGCTTTGTACATCTTCTTTATACTGGAGTATAAATACTCCTTACGGATATTGCAGTAAGAACATGTCAAATAATCAACCTCGTTTGCTTCTTTTTCTTGTTGTGTTTCTTCTTCTTTTTGCCCTTCATATATGTATTCTTTCGGTATTCGACCTTTATTAGAATACAAGCCGTAATACCTGACTATTCTATAATATTTTAAAGGCACATGTTGTAATAAACGAGGAAAAAAGTCTTCATAATCCAATTCTAACACCCGTTCTATAGGCTTTCCATATAAATCTTTACGCTTGTTATCCTTATACTTAAACGCTATGGTTCGCCCTTCCATCTTTGTGATTTTGTATTCGCTTATACATGCCCGTTTTGAATACCTACCGATATATCGGATTACACGAGTGGGCACATCCATTGAGGGTTCTAAATGCAATATCCACCGTTTTGCATTGATCTTTTTTATAAATTGTAAAAAGTCACGTCTGCTTTCAAAATCATGTTGTAAAATTCCTTTATCATATAAGTCAACTAACCCATCTTCATATTTCGTCTGAAATTTTTGCTTTAGAAATTTATATTTTACGTAATCACCTTTTATTTCCTTTAACAATCCTGTTTCTTTCTCTATTCCTCCCCACGATACTATCATATGCACATGACAATGATATTCTTTGGTTTCACCAAAAGTGTGCAGCACACTTATTATTCCAGGTTGCAAATAGTGTTTGTGCCCCATCCAGTCTTTAATGGTGTCTGATGAGCTGCGAAGTAATAAATGTAGTAATTCTTTTCTGTTTCTTTTTATCAATCCATTTAACCCATGAGGCAAAGTCATGACTACATGACGGTGGGGTAAATTCAACATCTGGTGTTTTATTCGTTCTGCCCACTTGACGGTATCTCGCCAACTACAGGTTGGACAAAACCTGTTTTTACAACTATGGTATACTTGGGTAATTTCACCGCATTCAGGACATACATAATGATCAACACCCAAGGCTTCTGTTCGGCAAGTGCGAATGGCATTCACAGCATTATATTGTTCCGGGGTGATGTAATGTTTTGGTGTTTGTTTATAAATATCCCACCACCGGTCGAAATAATCGGCTAACCTAAATTTCTTGGTTTCGGTGTGGCATATTGTACACATTTATCCTTCTTTTATCTCTCTGGCTATATCATAAGCTTCCATCACAAATTCCATTATTACTTCTTTTTTTCCAGCTTTGACGCCATAAATATTATCATTATAATCTACCACTATTTTTTCATATTCCTCATACAATTTATCAACTTCTTCTTCAAATATCTCATCGGCATCTTCTCGTGGAAATCCGTCTTCATCATAGAAAAACCCAAATTGATCATCTTGATTAAAGTCTTTAAATTCGTCTTTGTTTATAGATAGTTCTTTCATTTGTATTGATTTAGGTGAGATATGGGTTATGCTGGCATTACGTACAACTACTCAGTAACCGTACCTATGTTGCCTATATATTAACTATGGTCATATGCTGCCGATTTGTTTGCTTGGCTAATATAATAAATATTTTATAGTTCAATATCATCTAAAGGACTTTTAATATTTTGTATATACTTCTGACTTACATGTGTATATATCTCTGTTGTTCTCGAAGAGTTATGCCCTAACAACTCCTGTATGTAACGCAAATCAGTTCCCGATTCTAATAAATGGGTGGCAAAACTATGTCGCAACGAATGTAAGCCGCCTCTCTTACGCACCTTACTCTTACGTATGGCTCTAGCCAACACCTTACCAGCACTGCAAGCAGAATATTTACCCCCATACTGCCCTTCAAACAAATATTCCTTGGGGCGAAATTCCTTGTAATACTCCCGCAGTATATTTAATGTGGTATGACTCATAATAGTAACCCGATCCTTTTTCCCCTTTCCCTTAAAAATATTAATCTGCATTCTCTTCGAATCAATATTTTCGGTTGTAAGACTTAAAGCCTCTCCTATCCTTAATCCACTTCCATATATCAAACTTAATAAAGCCTTATGCTTAACATTATTGGTTGCACTCAAAATCTTGCCTATCTCTTCCTTACTCCAAATCTTAGGTAATTTACGCCCTATCTTCGGCCTCACTACCTGCTGTAATTCAAGGCTTTTATTTAAAATATTAGTGTAATAATATTTAATAGCATTTACCGATTGATTAATGGTTTGCTCAGCATATTTCTTTTCAGCAAGCATCTGTTGATGATAAGTATTAATAACTTCGGAACTAAAGGAATTTATTTGTTCAATACTTACTTGCCTAAAGGTATTTATATAACGTAAAAGAAAATAATAATAGGTATTATTTGTATTATTACTATAACCCTTTAAAATCAAATGCCTTAAATATTCTTCAGGACAGCTTTTAAAATAATGATCTTTTACATAGCCCTGTTCATACAATAATTGCAAAATTCTGTAATCCCGTATAATAAGTTCATTATTTAATTTAACCTGAAGCTTAGGTGTTATTGCTTTTAAAAACTTAACCAATAATACTACATTAGGCTCTAAAGCAAATAGTTTTAATTCCTTATTCCAGAATATAAATCTATTCTTTTCTAACAGCTTATTAATCTTACTACTATTATTGTATTTAATAACAATTAATCGTTTACCCCTTTCCTTATAAGGAACCAAAGTAATACTCCCTTCTTTTGTGGCAGCTTGCAATACACCTTTAAAATAACTCGTATTTCCAAGTACAATCTCCCCACTTGACTCTCTAAGATTCGCCTGGTAATATTTTAAACTTACAATAGCAATATCACTAAACAAATCGTGTAATAAAGGAACCGTTCTTGGCGTTATCTGAACCGTATATGCCAATAAATCTTCATCCCATTTAATCCAATTATTTGCGTTTATTCGCAACTCAATTGTATCATCATGATGAAAATACAATACCGCAACATCCTCACCCTTACTCTTTACCTGATTTAAATAAATTACTGTCTTTTCCATTTTTTTTATGGAAAAGATAGATGGAATTTTGTAACTTAAAGTTTTATAAGCGATTAAAAACGTTTACAAACGACTAAAAAACGAATACGTATGTTGTAAATAGAAATAGACAGCAATAAAAACACAAGCTAAAACTAAATTACACCATATCAATATGAGATTATTTTTGCAGATATTTTCAATATTATAGTATATGAAAAAAACTTGTTTATATTGCCATGAGCCTTTTACCGGTAGAGCCGACAAAAAATTCTGTACCAGTCAATGTAAAAGTGCATACCATAACCAAACCAGCAGTTCAGTAGAGGCTACTATTAAAAACATCAATAAGCAGTTACGTACAAACCGAAGAGCTTTACACAAAGCCTGTCCACAAGGAAAAGCAACCGTACGAAAAGAATTTTTAATACAACTGGGTATGAATTTTAAATACCTTACACATGTATGGAAGAGCCAGAAAGGAACTGTGTATTATTTTTGCTACGACTATGGATACACCCCTTCTGTTGAATCCGAAAAGGTAGTCATTGTGCAACAACAACCTTATATGACATAAAGTTGTTTTTGTAAAAAACCATACAGCATTTTTGCTTACTAATAATTAATACCAATTGTATCATGAAGCGAGCTTCAGCGGCTTTCACTTGAAATGTTCAACCATTATTATTCCCAAATACTTCGGAACAGACTATCGGCACTACACCAACCTTTAGTATGGTTTATTTCAATTTTAAAATGATATACACTCCAATGACAATAAGCACTATATTCAGCAAGCTGAAAAACAAAAAAAGGCGCTCCAAAACGGAACGCCCTTATATAATAATTGTATGAGTAACTTATTTACTTCACAACTTGGTAATCTAAATTAGCTAAACGTTGATATGTACTATAACGCCATTTAGCATTATCCTCAGCAGCTTTAAATAATTCCTGAGCTTCTGCAGGGAATGATTTAAGCAAAGAGGTATAACGAACTTCACCTTTGAGGAATTGTTGGAATAGATCCCATTGTGGCTCTTTAGAGTCGTAAACAAATGGATTCTTACCTTCTTCCTCTAACATAGGGTTATAACGGTATAAGTGCCAGTAACCACACTCTACAGCTTTTTTAGCCTCATGTTGAGAAGCTCCCATACCAGCACGTAAACCGTGGTTGATACATGGAGAATAAGCAATAATCAACGATGGTCCTGGATAGGCCTCCGCTTCTTTAAGTGCTTTAAAGTACTGCGCCTGATTCGATCCCATAGATACTTGAGCTACATAAACATAACCATAAGTAGTAGCCATCAAACCTAGATCTTTTTTACGGATTCTTTTACCCGATGCAGCAAACTTAGCAACAGCTCCAACTGGAGTTGATTTAGAAGCCTGTCCACCAGTATTAGAGTACACCTCAGTATCCATTACTAATATGTTAACATCCTGACCAGAGGCCAATACATGATCAACACCACCGTAACCGATATCGTAAGCCCAT
Organism: Saccharicrinis sp.; assembly: GCA_041595375.1. GTDB lineage: Bacteria > Bacteroidota > Bacteroidia > Bacteroidales > Marinilabiliaceae > Saccharicrinis. The sequence continues at coordinate 4,689 of JBFHKL010000145.1, read as the reverse complement.
CCGTCACCACCAAAGATCCAAACTGATTTTTTCACCAGGTAATCTTTCAAAGCAAGGATATCTTTAGCAACAGGAGCCGACTCACTCTGTAAAGCAGCAACAACAGCCTTAGAAACAGCAGTTGTAGTTTCTCCGTTTTCCTTATTAGCTAACCAATTCTCAAAAGCCTCTTTTGTTGCGGCACTCACAGCATCTAAATTTTCCTTCATTAAACGCTCTACACGATCACGAAGTTTATTTACTCCTGTAGCCATACCTAAACCATACTCAGCATTATCTTCAAATAAAGAGTTAGCCCAAGCTGGACCTTTTCCTTCAGAATTTTTACAATATGGAGTTGCTGGAGCAGAACCACCATAAATAGAAGAACAACCAGTAGCATTGGCCACCATCATTCTATCACCGTACAACTGTGTAATTAATTTGATATATGGTGTTTCACCACAACCCGCACAAGCACCCGAGAACTCGAATAAAGGCTGAGCAAACTGAGAAGCTTTTACATTTTGATCTTTAGGCATAATAGTATCTTTAATAGATACATTATTTACCATATACTCCCAACGATTAGCTTCTACACGTTGTGTATCAAGCGGCTTCATAACAAGAGCTTTGGTCTTAGCCGGACAAACATCAGCACAGTTACCACAACCGGTACAGTCAAGTGCTGAAATTTGAATTTTATATTGTAATCCATCAAAACCTTTACCGTTGGCTTTTTTAGATACTGTTCCTTCAGGAGCTCCAGCTAATTCAGTAGCATCCAACAAGAATGGACGAATAGCAGCGTGAGGACAAACATAAGCACATTGGTTACACTGAATACAGTTATCAACTTGCCATTCAGGAATATTTACTGCCACACCACGTTTCTCATAAGCAGTAGTACCAGCAGGGAAAGTACCATCTTCGTATCCGTTAAATGCCGACACAGGAAGATCATCCCCTTTTTGCGCATTGATTGGGAAAACAATATCCTTAATAAACGCAGGCACATCAGTTCTTGTTGCTTCAGCTTTACCTTCAAGAGAAGCCCACTCAGCAGGAACTTCAACCTGAGTCACAGCCCCACCACTTTCAACAGCCTTATAGTTCATATTCACAACGTCTTCACCTTTTTTACCAAAAGACTTAACAATTGCTTCTTTCATTTTTGTTACCGCAAAATCATAAGGAATAACAGCTGCAATCTTAAAGAATGCCGACTGCATAATAGTATTGGTACGACTACCTAATCCTATCTCTTCAGCAATTTTAGTAGCATTGATGATATAGAATTTAATTTCCTTAGCAGCAAGATATTTTTTTACATTCTCAGGTAAACGGTTTTTAGTTTCTTCCGCATCCCAAATAGAATTTAAAAGAAAAGTACCTCCCTTTTTCAATCCTTTCAATACATCGTATTGATTAAGATATGCAGGAACGTGACAAGCTACCAAGTCAGGTGTATTTACCAAATATGGAGAACGAATTGGTGTATCCCCAAAACGAAGGTGAGAAATAGTAATACCTCCGGATTTTTTGGAGTCATAGGCAAAATATGCCTGTGCATATTTATCAGTATTGTCACCAATAATTTTAATAGAGTTTTTGTTAGCACCAACAGTACCATCAGACCCTAAACCATAAAATTTACCTTCAAAAGTTCCTTCCTGATCAAAAGAAATTTCTTCTTTCATAGGAAGAGACTTGAACGTAACATCATCAACAATACCTAAAGTAAATTGATTTTTAGGCTCAGCTGCCGCTAAGTTTTCGTATACCGAAATAATTTGTGTAGGTGTGGTATCTTTTGAAGAAAGACCAAAACGACCACCAATCACTTTAGGGGCATTGGCTTTTCCATTATATATTTCAACAATATCCAAATACAAAGGATCACCATTTGCTCCTGGCTCTTTAGTTCTATCTAAAACACATACCTTTTTCACTGAAGCAGGCATTGCTTTTAAGAAATAATCAGCCGAGAAAGGACGGTATAAATGAACAGATATTAAACCTACTTTTTTACCTTGAGCTATTAAATAATCAATAGCTTCTTTAATAGTATCTGTTACCGATCCCATTGCAATGATTACATCAGTAGCATCTTCAGCACCGTAGTAAGTAAATGGAGCATATTTACGACCAGTAATTTTACTAATCTCGTCCATATACTTAGCTACTATATCAGGAATAGCATCATAGTATTTATTTGAAGCTTCACGAGTTTGGAAGTAGATATCAGGATTTTGAGCAGTACCACGAGTTACAGGATGCTCTGGATTTAATGCATTATTACGGAATGCAGTAAGTGCTTCCTGATCAATTAACCCTTTAAGATCATCCATATCCATGGTCTCGATTTTTTGTATCTCGTGAGAAGTACGGAAACCATCGAAGAAATGCATGAAAGGAATTCTTGACTCAATAGAAGCAAGGTGAGCTATACCAGCCAAATCCATTACTTCTTGCACACTACCTGTTGCCAACATAGCAAAACCGGTTTGACGTGCAGACATCACATCACTGTGATCACCAAAGATAGATAATGCCTGTGCAGCAAGTGAACGAGCACTTACATGAAATACACCTGGTAATAACTCTCCGGAAATTTTATACATATTAGGAATCATTAATAATAATCCCTGAGATGCAGTAAATGTAGAGGTTAATGCACCAGCTTGTAACGAACCGTGTACAGCTCCTGCTGCACCAGCCTCTGATTGCATTTCTTCTAATTTAACAGTCTCCCCAAAAATATTCTTCTTACCAACTGCAGCCCATTCATCGATGTACTCTGCCATAGTTGAAGAAGGCGTAATTGGATAAACTGCTGCTACCTCACTAAACATATAAGCAATGTGCGAAGCGGCATAATTACCATCACAGGTAATAAACTTCTTTTCTTTAGCCATTTGTTTACTATTTAAGTTTTAACTACTATTATTTAGAACTATTCTATATTACTGATTATCAGTTGTTAAATTTACAATTTTATCGTTTAATTGCTCTACTAAATCAATACAAAAAACCGAATAACCATAAGGGAATATTCCCCTCTGATCCTATTTCAATCATATCCTTTGCCACCAGTAAGCCTTCCTTCGCTTTTCGCCTTCGCGTACCCTGCTCACTCACCTCAAAATGATACCTGTCATTTACCTTAAAATCACCTAACTCTGAATACGCTAATTCATGGGCACTTCCCACCTGATTATAAAAAAAAGTCTTCAGTAAATTTATCTTAGTCACCCTTTCACTATTAATGCAATGCACTAAATTAGGATTGTGTAAATAAATTAAAAGAGGCTTTTTTTGCATGTCCTCAGGTCCATCATATAATAATTTTACTAACCTCGCTTGTCTTAAATAATACAAGTAATTCATTACCGTTGCTCTCGAAGTACCTATATGACTACTTAACTTACTCACATTAGGCTGAAAAGGTACCTCCTGAGCAATACAATAAAGTAATTTTCGTAAGCGAGGAAGATATTTTAACTCAATCTGACGTAAAAAACTAATGTCAATCTCCAAAATCAGATTCACACTCTTCATCAGGTTCTCATTGTAATGTTGCTCGTCTAAAAAGAAAGGATAATAACCATACTGTAGGTAATCATCAAAATAAGCTAAGGGACGAACACGCTTTACAATATCCTTTGCAATCTCCTGATGATGACTTAATATATCTTCCAATGAATAGGACTCAAAGTTCTCACCACTCTTTAACTGCAAAAACTCCCTGAACGAAAAACCTTCTAACTTATAAGAGTGAACCAAATCCCTTAAGTGTGGATTCTCCTCGCGCAAACGCATTACCGTTGATCCGGAGAAAACAATTTGCAGATCGGTAAAATTTTCGTAACAATATTTCAACTCCTCAGACCAACCCGGATATTTATATACTTGATCCAGCACCAAAGTCTTACCTCCTGTTTTACGAAACTGATCAGCAAAGGAAATAATAGTATGCTCCGAAAAATATAGATTATTTAAATTAACATACAAACAAGCCTTATCTGTACCATATTTTATTTTGGCAAAATGAAGCAGAAAATTGGTCTTCCCAATCCCCCTGGTTCCTTTGATTCCTATTAAACGATGATTCCAGTCAATCTCGTCCATCAACTTACGCCTTAAAGGAACGGATAAATTTTCAACCAGATAATTATGTGTTTCTAAAAATGATTGCACGCTATTAATTAAAATTCAATGACAAATGTACAATTCCACTCGAATAAATTGCAATGTCGAGATTACATTTTTTGCAATAACATGTAATTTATACTTATTAAAAATAACAATTAAGTAGCACATTCAGTATACAGTTGACCGTAAAAACCTATGGCTTTAGAGCCAAATCCCATAGCCAATACAGATATTTATGCAAAAAATAATGATTCACCTGCAAAAGTTGGTTTTTTGGAAAAAAAGATGTTTTTTTTACTGATAAATACGGAATCATCAAGTTTAAGAGAACAAGAAGGCTAACTTTTTTCCTATTTAACACTCCAGGGGGGTACCTCAGAAGTACCTAAGCGGAGCTCAGAAGTACCAAACCGGAGTAAAAAGGTACCAAACTGGAGCTCAGAAGTACCTCTCCGAAGCAAAACAGTACCAAAAGGGTGCACAGAAGTACCAAAGGGGTGTAAAAAGGTACCTCATCGATGCTTTTTGCTCCCCCATCAAAGCTCAACAGTACCC
>JBFHKL010000144.1:0-10489 GCA_041595375.1 Saccharicrinis sp. | reverse complement strand
CCCTGCATAGCCAAAATAGCATCCGAAGTACTTTTGCCTTGCATTACATCATCACCTTTCACCTGGCTAACAGCACCTGTTAAAGTAGCCTTACGTTGCTCACCATAACCTACAACAATTACTTCGTCAAGCCCCAGAGTCTCATCTTGCAGAGTAATGCTGATGCTTGATTGTATACCTACAACAACTTCTTTTGATTGCATCCCGATAAAAGAGAAAATCAATACACTATTATTGCTGACATTGGCAATAGAATAATTTCCATCTATATCGGTAATGGTACCCCCATCGGCACCCTTAATTTGGATTGTTACCCCTGGAAGGGGTTCTCCGGTGCTATCCATCACCTTTCCTGTAACTGTTTTTACCTGTGCAAAAACACTGGTACTTACAGCAACTAAAAGGAAACATAGCGATAAAAAGCTAAGTGCTTTCATTTTTACATTTTTCTTTTTCATAAAAATAGATTTACTCAGATTAATAGATTTACTCAACTGAATAATTTAATTATAGGTTGAATAACTAGTTAACATATTTTTTACTCCTAATAATAGCTTCCAAAAAATAATAATCGGCATATACCAGCGGAACATCCAACTCTGAACCATATGGCTTAGAGCCTGTTGAATGCTTTAGTAAAAAACCTTTATTTTCACCTACTTCAGATAAAAATTCCTCTGAAGATAAAGTGCGAAGTAATTTTTGAGCCACATAAAGATGCTCACTATTATTTGAATAGTTATATAATTCAAACAAAGCCGATGAAATCACTGCAGCCGAGGATGCATCGTAGGGTTCATTGGGGATATTAGGCGCATTAAAATCCCAATAAGGAATTTGTCCCTGACTTATCCCATCCTGGTTTATAATAAAATGGGCAATATTTTTTGCCATACTTAAAAATTCATCCATTTTGGTTTCCCGATACATCATAGTAAAACCATATAAAGCCCATGCCTGACCTCTTGTCCAAGAACTCTCATTGGCATATCCCTGATGCGTTTCTTTAGCAAGCACTTTGCCGGTTTGGGGATTATAATCAACTACATGATAACATGAATAATCATTACGGAAATGATTATTCATGGTGGTAAGGGCATGCTGAACAGCTATCTTTTTAAAACTCTCGTTTCCTGTTTCTTTTGCCGCCCATAACAACAACTCCAAATTCATCATATTATCAATAATAACCGGATACTGCCATTGCGCTGTCATAGGATTCTTATTCCATGACCGGATACAACCAACGGTTGGGCTATAGCGCGTAGCCAATGTCTTAGCCGATTGTATCAATACATCTTTATATTTCGGATTATTCACATATTTGATGGCTCTACCATAACTATTATACATTTTAAAGCCTAAGTCATGATCTGCTCCATTCCATTGTTCAGCCTCTAAAGGCAAGGTATAATCCAAAGCCCATGATTTCCATTTATCTTTTCCTGTTAGTTCATACATCATCCAAAGGCTACCCGGAAAAAAGCCACTGGTCCAATCCTGAGTTGAAACCAATTTCACCTCCCCTTTTTCTATAGTTCGTGGCGAAACAAATCCATCGATACGTTTCGCATCAATCATATCTAAAGCATAAATAAGTTGTTTCTCTGCATGGCGAGCTACACAATGGATATCTCCGGAGTTTATGCAACATCCGAAAAGAAAAACTAATGATATACTATAGATAAGCTTCTTCATGCTTTAATATTAAAATAACGATTTACAATTAATAAGCCCTGTTTGGCTGTTTAAAAAATTGCTAATTACCTAAGGTGTTAACAAGTGTTATTAAATGTTTATGTCAGCTAAAATAGAGTTTGTAACCGTATCTCATTTGAAGTTATGGTGCTTATCTTAGAAAAATTGTTGCATCCTTGAACGAATAGTGCATAATTGCATCATTTGTTTTAGGATAAAAAAAAAGCAAACTGTATTTTTAACAAAAATTTACAGAAATGAACACCAGAGTAATCATCTGCATCCTATTTCTTTTCAACCTCTTTCATTTATTTTCCCAAACTGATGACATAGGTTTCAGAAGAGTGTCTCCTCCTGGAGGTTTTTATTTTCAAGCTATCCATTCCTTTAACCAGGATAAGTACGGGCACATTTGGATGGGTGGATTCGACGGAGTGATCCGATACAACTCAAAGGACATTACACGCTATGTATATAAACCAACAGACCCTAACGGCTTACCAAGCAATACCATCACGTCTATAGCCATCGATAGCAAAAATAATATTTGGGTGAGCACCGATAAAGGCCTTTGTCATTTTAACACCCAAACACAGGAGTTTAATCAGATCAAATATACCTATGAAGATGGCTCTGCTGTGCATCCTTATTTATACTCCATTGATATTGATAAAAATGATACACTATGGATTGCTGACGAAAATTACATGGGCTATTTTGATACGAAAAAACAACAACTGATCAGAATTACCAAAGGACTCGACAACCCTCCCCGACTTTTACATTGTGACGAAACCAACCGTCTATGGCTAGGCTCGGTAAATGGCTCGGTATACCTAGTTCATTCTTTAGAAAATAAAGTAGAAAAAAAAATCACAGGTCCAGGATCGCTTGTCAGAACGATTTGCACTTCGTTTAATAGTATATGGGTAGGGTACGAATCGCATGGCGCACGATTGTATGATTCAGAAGGAAAACTAAAAAAACATTACTCCTACAGCGACAACCCAAAATACGACATTAAAAATGCCAGTATCCGTAAAATTTGCAGAGATACGCGCGGGCAAATATGGATAGGATCTTATCATGGTTTATTTAAAAGCGTCAATAATAAATTAATTCGTTATGATCAGGATACACAAGAAGGCTTACCTCACAACTCAATTTTTGATATATTTGAAGATAGTCAGGGAGGAATTTGGGTGGGTACATGGTCAGGAGGAGTTACTTACTTGCATCACTCGGATAATAAATTTATGAATTTCCGCCATTCAAAGGAACCTCATTCTCTCTCAGATAATATGATAAGTTCGTTTGCCCAAATGCCCAATGGAGAATTTTTTGTTGGCACAGAGCTATATGGTTTAAATCTCTTTAATCCAGAACAGGGTAACTTTAAACAAATACACATTGACAAAAACATTGGCGTAGTAAATATTAAAGATTTAGAAGTTGACAAAAGGGGCGGATTATGGATTGCCTCAGCATTTAACGGTGTTTTTCTTAAGCCATCTAACGCGCTTAACTTTATTCATTTTCCTGCAGGAGAAGAAGATGGCAAACATGTTTCTTCAAAAGAAACCTATGCCCTTTGCGCAACAGATTCGGGTATGTGGATAGGAACTAATTTAGGAGGAATCAATTTTTATAACTTTAAGACAAAAAAAATTAGCTTCACTTCAAAAACAGCCCCTTTCTCTTCATTAACAAACCTTTTCATAAGAAGCTTATCTATTGATTCAAAAAATAATTTATGGAGTTCAACTTCCAAAGGACTATTTAAAATTCACTTATCCTCAAATGAAATTACTCATTTCTCCCCCCAGTCAGGTCAGCTCTATAAAACAAGAAGTCAATCATTTTATTTTGCTAAAGAATTAAGCGATGGCAAAATATGGATTGGCACCCAGGGTGATGGTATAAATATTTATGACCCAACAACCAATAACATTGAATTTTTTAATGCAAATGGATTACTAAAAAATAAAGATGTATATGGTATTATAGAAGGAGAGAATAACAATATATGGATCACCTCAAATGATGGTTTGATATTATATAATCATCAAAAGAACAGCTCTCGAAGATTTGTGATTACCGATGGCATACAAGGTAACCTATTTAACCCCAATGCTATATTCAAAGACAGAAACAATAACTTATACTTTGGAGGCACTAATGGCTTTAGTCTTTTTGAACCCAAAACTATACGAACCAATAAAAGACCACCTAATATTTTTATAGATCAGCTCAAAGTAAACAACAAATTTATTGTGCCCCGACAAACCGGCATCAATTCCTTCGATTCATTGATCCTTTCTCCAACGGAGACCAACCTGCATTTTTATTTTTCTGCAGATAACTACCTGTTGCCCGATAAAAATTTATTTAAATACCGTTTAAAAAATTACGTTGACGATTGGGTAGAGAATTCGATTAGTGGCTCTGCCAATTTTGTAAATATTCCGGCAGGAGAATATGTTTTTGAGGTAAAAGCTTGCAATAATGATGGTATCTGGAATGAGAATCCTGCAATAATTCCTATTACCATACAAGAGTTTTGGTATAAATCAACGCTTGCTCGTGTATTTTATGCCCTTATATTTTTAGTGGCCGTAACCTTAATTATTTTGTTTTTCAGAGAGCGATTAAGTTTAAAAAAAGCCTTGCTAGTCGAGAAAATTAAACATGATCATGAGGAAAACCTCCATGAAATGAAAATCAGGTTTTTCACTAATATATCCCATGAATTCCGCACTCCACTGACCTTAATAAGCGGACCAATAAAAAACCTGCTACAAAGCAAAAACCTAAGCGACGAACAACAAAACCAATTAGATACGGTAAAAAGAAATACTAATCGTTTGTTACAGTTGATCAACCAAATAATGGATTTACGCAAAGTAGAAAAAGGCTTGGCCAGGTTAAACATTACAAAAATTGAATTAATAGATTTTATTAATGAACGCATATTAAACTTTTCGGAAGAGGCCAGGTTTAGAAAAATAAACTTCTCCTTTAAGCACGACAGCAAGGATTGCTCCATTGAAGCTGATGAAGAGAAGCTGGATAAGATTATTTACAACTTACTTTCCAATGCTTTTAAATACACTCCTAAAAACGGATCAATCACCATATCTCTGCAACACAATAAAGCAGAAAGTACCAGTATTTTCTCCAACCAATTAAGTTTTGGTAAGGTTGATAAAGAAAACTTCGTTGAAATTGCCGTTATAGACAATGGACCCGGAATTGACAGTGAAGACCTTCCCAAAATATTTGACCGCTTTGAACAGGGAAAAGAAGTGAAATCAAAAGCCAACAGCACCGGCATTGGCTTAAACCTATGTAAAGACTTTTCTTTAATTCACCAAGGAATGATCATTGTACAAAGCACTCCGGGCAAAGGAACTCGTTTCTGTGTACTTTTACCTACCAGCCAGAAAGCACAAAAAATAATGTATGAAAGTCATGAAAAAGTAAAAAACATAGATTCCTGGGAAATAAAAAAAGAGATATCTGCACCTATTCATTCAGATAAGGAAAAAGTAAATCTTCTCGTTGTGGAAGACAATCAGGACCTGAGAGACTATATTGTGAAATTTTTGCGGAAATACTACACTGTACATTTTGCTGAGAATGGCATTCATGGTCTAGAAATATTAAGTTCCCAGAACATAGAGTTGGTTATTTCGGATGTCATGATGCCACAAATGGATGGATTTGAGTTCTGTCAAACCATCAAATCACAAATAGAAACCAGCCACATTCCGGTTATTTTACTTACCGCTTTGTCATCCAATGAAAATACATCAACAGGACTGGAAAAAGGAGCCGATGCCTACCTCTCAAAACCCTTTGATGAAAATGTTCTGCTTGCTCAAATTAAAAATTTGCTAACCCAACGAAAACGACTACAGGATAATTACGCCAAAAAATTTATGACCACACAGCCAATGGATATTGGCAGTCTAGATAATTATTTTCTGAATAAAATAAATATGGTTATTGAAAAGAATATGACCAACGAAAACCTATCTGTTGACATGCTGGCTGTTGAAATAGGGCTAAGCAGAAGTCAGTTGTTCAGAAAAATAAAGCAGATCACTAATCAATCTACTTCTGAATATATTAACATGGTGAAGATTAAAAAAGCAACTACGCTGATTGCTTCTCAAAACTATACAATAGATGAAGTTTCCTTTCAAACGGGATTTAACAGCCACTCTTATTTTACTAAATGCTTTAAGAAAATACACGGACAAACACCAAAAGAGTATTTAAATAAACTAAAAGGGTAAAGATAATAAGGTAGCAACTGGCAGAAATTAGGACCTTATTTATTAGCTTATGGTATTTCATCAAACAGGAAGCGAACACAATTGATAAAAATTCTCGAAATAAACAGTTTCTTTTTCTCTTGAGTAGTTTTTTACCTCAATACTTTTCAAAAGCATAAAAAAAGTATCCAAACAGGGAAAAGCTGGCATATTGTAATGAATGTGTTTATAAATGCAATTGAACTATGCTGTACATGACAATAAAGTGCCCCCAATGGGCTATTATTCGCATAAAAAAGGCAACTATTGATAATAACCTGCTCACTAGCCTGAGTCATTCACAGTTCCTTCTATTACGACAAGGCATAAATTAAACAGGATTGCATCTCTTTTTTGAATAATACCGTTTATCATTTTTCTAAAAAAATATCTATTTCTTAATATCATCAGGAGCCCAATCTGGAATTCCCATTTCCTCTAATTGTTTATAATAACGCTTTACAAGGGGCTGATCTTCTGGTGCAACTTCAGGTAAACCTTCGTTTAGCATAAATGGCAAAACAGATTCCCACCACTGGTTATACGAAAATTCAAGCTGTTCAACCACCTCAGGTTCAATGCTGTATAAATTTTCTATTTCTCCAGGATCAACCGAAATATCATAAAGCTCCTTATCGTTCGAAAACCTCCAGCGATCGGTTCGCACCGCACATTTAGAATATTTAAACTCTTCCCGCTTGCCTGTACTCCATCGTCCACAATGCACAAACAACTCTCTTTTGGACCATTCTGCATTCTTATCTTCGAGCAGTGGCAATAAAGAGCGTCCATCCATTTTTTGTATGGGTTCAGGTAGACTTGCACCAGCCAAATCACAAAAAGTTTTGTAAAGATCAATGTGAGCTACAAGAGCATATATATCAACTCCCTGACTTAAAACTCCATTCCATTGTACAAAAAACGGCACATGTGTTCCCCCTTCGTAAGGAGAATTTTTGTGCCCCTTCATTCCTGCATTATAGGGGAACATTTTTTTTCCATTTTGAGTAATTGGAGGCATAGACATTCCATTGTCGGTCATGAAAATCACCAAAGTATTTTCCAATGCATTCCACTCCTTTAGTTTCGCCATCATCACTCCAAAGTTGTCGTCGATGTTCTCGATCATTCCATAACGCACCGCGGTCTTTTTATCGTAGCCCGCATCCAAAAAACGCTTTTGATATTCTTGTGGCGCATTATCGTAAAACGGACCATGTGGCGCATTCAAGGAAACATATGCAAAGTAAGGATTCTTTGTTTCGTTCTGTTTCTTTATCCAGGCAAGAGCCGAATGAAAAAACAGATCGGTACAAAAACCTTTCGTTTGAACGATGGTATCATTATGCAACAAGACATTATCGAAATACAGATTTTCATCATTCGTTGGAAAATCGCCAAAGCGGCTTTGTCCAATTCCTCCGGCACCATGCATCAGCACCTCATCGAAACCTCGATTGCCTGGAAGGTAAGCCTCTCCATCACCCAGATGCCATTTACCAAAAATTCCTGTTGTATACCCCGCTGATTGTAGTGCCTGTGGTAAGGTAAAAACATCTAGAGCCATACGTTCGCGCTGAAGAATGGTGTGTGTGACTCCATTTTTAAACGGAACCCGACCACTCATAATCGCTGAGCGAGAGGGTGCACAAGTTGGACTCACCTGAAAGTCCACAAAACGTGTCGATTTTTCATGAAAATCATCAATATTGGGTGTCTGTAAAATTTGGTTCCCCATACAAGATAAATCGCCCATTCCCTGATCATCGGTGATTACAAGGATAATATTTGGACGGCTGTTTTTGAGTGATTTGGTTTGGGCTTTTGCCGACAAACCAAAAATCAGCAATATCAATATGTGAACAATTAACTTCTTTTTCATGGGTATATATTTTGCCATTTTACTTATTCTTATTCTACAATGATAGCTGCGATTAAATGGATTTCCTTTTCCTCATTCACAAAATAATTACTGCCATCGTACAACTATTTATAAACTCAACTTATTCTTTTCCTAAAGTTGATTTATATTTCATTTTATTTAAAATAAATATTATAAGTGCGATATGAGACTTCTATTTATTATCTGATTTTTATTATTTCAACTCTAACATTACATTATCCCAATAGCAGGTTCCTTTGAAATCGGCTGTGCATGTACAACGCAAATTTACATTTGAGGACTCTCCACTATTAAAAAACCCTTTGAACTCAAGCCATTCACCAGCCTTACTATTAGCATCTAGCTCAAACTTACAAGTTTCATCAAAAGCCCCTTCTGTATCGAATATCACTTTGCCCACAGTCCCTTTTTCAACTTTTAAAAACACGCTCAACTGATAATCGGTATTTGGAGATATCTTCACTTTTTGAAGCTTCTCTTTGGGCATTCCCTCCCCTTCATATTGTAATGAATAATATCCTATGGCCGTATCATCGCGATACCACGATGGAACGAGTGATTTGCTTCGCCAATATTTAATCTGATTTTGTGTAGCCAGTTCAAACGATGAGTTTTTAACCAGATTATCTGATTTTACTTTAAATATCTTTAGAGAAGAAATTACATCATTACAAGCAATTGCATTCAAATCAATTCGATCTTCCTCAAACGTCCACGACTCGCCCTTAAAATTGTCTTTTTCGAAACATTCAACAACATATCCTTCTGGGATTTGTATTGAAGATATTGCATTTGGCTCTATGCCATGTTGCTGCATTTCAGATTGCTTGTAATCGCCAACAGGTAAAGTACCTAACATTTCATTGAAGTTGATATCCTCATGAAAAGTTGGGAGTTCCACCCCCAGCGTTTGTTTGACCATTTGAATAGTTCCATCTTCATTAAAGTAGACTGGATCGAAACAAATAGAACGATTGGGACCAATTCCACCCGAAAGATTGCCGTTATGATAAAAAATATACCACTGTCCTTTATATTCAATACAAGAACCATGCGTGGTAATAACATCAGTACTACCCAGAAAAACTCCTTTACATTCCCATGGACCCAGTGGACTTGTGCTCATAGAGTAGCGCATTTTATTGAACTCTGGGAAATCATCGGGGTACATTAGGTAATACTTCCCATTCCGCTTAAATACGAAAGGACCTTCGCGATGACCATCGAGACCTGTTTGCAGAACCATCTGCCCTTCAATTTCCATCATATTGGACTTAAGTTTGGCCGCATAACATTTAGCTTTTTTAACAGCATAAAGGTAAGCTTGCCCATCATCATCAATAAAAACACATGGATCACAAAAGGCATTACCACCTTTCACATAGCCCTGTACTTTAAAATCAGAAGCAGGATTTTTACTTGTGGCCAAGCCTATTTCCCAAATGTTTTCTTTATTTTTATGGGGAAAGTAGAAATAATAAGCACCATCTTTAAATGCACAATCGGGAGCCCACATGTAGCCGCCTTTATCAGTTCCCCAACTCACATCTCTGGAGTGAAGAATTTCGCCATGATCTTTCCAGGTAATCATATCATCGGTTGAGAAAACATGATAGCCATCCATTGTTGAATATCCCTTTGCAGGAACAACATCGGTAGATGGATAAACATACAAACGCCCATCTTCCCATACATGTGCCGATGCATCAGCAGTAAACATATGACTGACGATGGGATTTGAACGACGTTCTTGAGCCCATCCCTCTGCGACAGAAATTGACAGAAATATTACAAAAAGTAATGTTATTTGTTTCTTCATTATTCTTAGGTTTTTGACTTTCAATTATTCCTTTAAGCCTTTCCCTACTTCACGTAAAGTGGTGATATCATCAGGAAAAATGGAACCATCTGGTAAGGGTCCAATATTAAGTAGCAAATTGGCATTCATCGCCTTTGTATGCTCAAGCATCTCCATCACCTCATCAGCCGTTTTATGACCAACATTATTATCTCTATCATAACCCCAAGCGTAGGGTTGCATGGTGTTACAGATTTCTAGTGGCACATCAGATTCTCCTGTAAAATGACGCTCAGGAGCTTTAAAATCTTCGGTTCCAAGCACCCCTTGCTTATAGGAAACGAGCACTTGTGGTTGTAGGGAATGGATGTGATCATAAAGTTCCTGTAACTTTAAGTCAGGCAATTTTTCGGGTCGCGAGCCAGGAACAGCTCTACCATCTAACCAAATACCAGCTATCGGCCCATAATTAGTCAACAATTCCGTGATTTGATTCTTCATAAAGTCAACGTAAAGTTGCAAGTCATGCTCATCGCCATATCTATAAGACTCCTCAAGCGGATCATAATCTGGACGTGGATTTCCTCCCCAATCATCTCGATTAGGCGCATGTGGATGATGCCAGTCGCGCCCGTGCGAATAGTAGAAAAATAAGCCTAAGCCTTTTTTCTGGCACTGTTCAGCTAATTCAACCACCAAGTCACGTTTTGCCGCAGAATTGGTACTTTTAAAGTCGGTATATTCCGAATCGAAAAGACAAAAACCTTCATG
>JBFHKL010000143.1:0-10660 GCA_041595375.1 Saccharicrinis sp. | reverse complement strand
GATAATACTGAGGCTTTTCATTATGATGAAATAGAAGTATCTGTTTCGTTTGACGAATTAGATGACTGGCGTTTAAGTTCTATTGCTGTTAGTGATCCTGCGGCAGTTTTAGAGGGTGTAAAGTTAATTGGTGTTTCAGATGAGGAACTGCTTGAAAAAGTTTCGGGTTTGGAACTGGGGGAATATGATAGAGAAGATGTTTCATCGCCGGAGAGTCCTGATAATGAAGTGATATCTTTTTATGAGTCCAGCATTAATTTTTGGTTTGAAGACGGAAAAGTATCGGAAATTCAGTTTGGTCCTATTTGGGACGATGAAAATGAATGTGTGATCTGGCCCGAATAAAATAATATTCTTAAAATAACCCCATCTGAAATTTTTTAGATGGGGTTTGTTTTTTATGCAAGAACCTTAATCACTACTTTTTTAACGGCTTTTGATTCTTCAATTTTAATACCCGGTGCATGTATGTCATTGGGAAAGAAAATAGCAAACATTCCTTCTTCTACTTTTATCAGGCTGGTGTCTGCTTTGTAAAAAACAAGATCCTTCTCCGGATTGTAAGGAATCAATATTTCCTGATTTTCCAAGGGAGCATATCCCATTAGTTCAGCTCCTTTATCAACATATTGAATGTCAATATATCGCTCATGAGCTTCCGGTTTTGCATCCATGGGTTCTTTGGTATTGTATTCCTGAACAAGGGCAAAAATATCATCGCCATCAATATTATACCTGCCGGGTTCAATGGTACTAAAGTCTATTTCTTCAATAAACTCCAGACCCTTTTTAATTCTCTCGTTTAAATTTCGGTAGTGTTTTACATTATCTAAGCTATCAATAATCATTCGATTTGTTTTTTTAAGTTAGAGCTTCAAATATAAGTCATTTCATTATTACATTTGTATGAATAAAAACTTATCTTGAATGTTATATTTGTATTGAATAAAACGATTACTACCTACGATGATTAGAAAAGATTATATCTTAAGAGTGATAGAAGAGATAGGCAAGATGATTGCCATTATTTTGGGATTGTTGAAAAAGGGAGAGGTAAAACAAGCTCAAAAACTATATAACGAAGGATTACAACGTGCTTTAAATATGAATGAAGACAGTATGTTGGAAATGGATGTGAAACAATTGCGAGCTATTTTTGAACATGAGTTTGGAGAAAGCTATGAAGGTCTTGAAGTGATTGCAGGTCTGTTGGTGCAGGGAGGTCATATTCATGCTGCAGCAGATGATGAGGATAGGGCAGAAGCTTGTTACCTGAAGGCATTGGCACTATACAATCTGGTTGAAATAGAGTCCGGAACCTATTCACTCAATCGTCAGTCTGAAATGGGAAAACTGACTCAGGATATTGATGAGCTGAAAGGATAAAACAGTATTGATTTTCATTATTGAGCTTTAATCTTATTTCTTGGTCATGAGCAAGAGTAGATTTCTTGTTTTATTGAGTTTTAATTACAGGTAGTTGATGTTCTGTTGATGTATATTGTTGACTTCTATTTTTATCTGACACCTTAGGGCCTTCATTAAGCAGCTAGTGTTTAAAAATGGCTGAATAAGCACAGATGCTCTTAGTTAGATAAATATTTCCCTTAGGACCAATGGCCACTAAAATGCTTTTTATCCATAAAATATACAGCAAATACAAAGTATATGCTATCTGCTTGAGGGCATCTCTTCAGATTCTCTTAATAGTTTTTGGCTTACTGCTGTAATATTATATAATAGTCTTAATTGTTGTTGCCTTTCTTTTACTGTTTCGTTGCTAATCTTTTCTTTCAGCTGCATTAAAACAGGAGTAAGGTGAATGTGGCTATCATCGGAAACCTGTTGCTTAAGTTTTTCAGATGCTAGTTTTAGTGCTTTTTCTATATTATTAATAATATCATGAATATCTCTCAGGTCAGCAGACAATTCTTCGCGCTGTGCACCAAATGCAGAAAGGTGCGATAATAAGGCATGGTTCAGATACGTAAGGGTAAAGACCTGCTTCATCATTTTTTTTCGTTTTTTGGGTTCTACCTGCATACTTTGCCAGGCAAGAGTCAATGCATTATCTGATTTGTGAGCCAGTCTTCTAGCTAGTCTGTAATTATAATCATCATCCTGTGGTTTTTGATATTCTATCCATATATGGTTAAGATAGCTGGCATTGTTTGCTAGTGCCGATGATAAAAGAAGAGGGAGTTGTTTGTGTTGCCAGTTTGGCCAAAGAAGACGAATGGCTAAAAAGGCGATGAAGGCTCCGGCAAAAGTATCAATTATA
This sequence comes from Saccharicrinis sp., assembly GCA_041595375.1. Lineage (GTDB taxonomy): Bacteria > Bacteroidota > Bacteroidia > Bacteroidales > Marinilabiliaceae > Saccharicrinis. The sequence continues at coordinate 8,379 of JBFHKL010000143.1, read as the reverse complement.
CGGGGCAGTAAAATCTCGGTATCGGCACTGGCACTAATGCTATTACTGGCTAATACATAAATAGTAATAAATATAACGGCGTACGAATATTTTTTTCGTAAAAAGTAAAAAAAGAAATAAGTACTCACTAAAACCAATAAAAGCTGGCCTTCATTGGTGGGTAAAAAATGTAATAAAGAGACACCAACAATTACCCCGGTTAGTGTTCCTAAAATACGTTGAAACAGTCTTCTCCGAGTTTCGCTATAGGTAGGCTGACTCACGAAAAGTGAGGTAAGCATGATCCATTCACCATTCTCAGGTTTAAAAAAATAAACTAAAAGATAACCGATTAAAAAACAAGTACTTAGTCTGATAGCATATCGTAGGCGTGGATGTTTCCAATTCAGCTGATCTTTTATCTTCATGTAAATACTTCTATTATCTTGCCCTAAACGGGGTATAGAAGTACTTTCTTCAGGTGTGTCGAGTTTTTTTAAGGATTGATGAGAACGTGAAAGATTATGAAGTAATAATTCAAGTATCTGTCTGTCGTATTTGGGAAGTTTCTCTATTTCAAAGTCCAGAGCACTTACTATCCAGCCAATACCTACAGGGTGTCTGTAAACCACTCCGGTAAGCATGTTTTCTGCAACTAAGCGGGTGGCATGTGATAGTTGATACAATAATTCAGAAAAGCCCTCCAGAAGTTCCTTGTACTCTAGTTTCTTTTGAAGGACTTCATAGCGTTCGTGGCTTGAAGCTGCTCGTTCGTGTAAACTTTGCAATAGCATAAAACGTTGCAGGTAAGGCAATAAGTCTTTACTTTCAACTTCCTGATTGTATATGTTAATTACTTCTTTACATTTTTCTAGAGCCGAAACTACCTGTATATTTAATATGGCTAATCTATTATCAGAATTATCATCATTATTCTCATAATTAGGAAATATCTTAGCCTTTTCTTCCAGATAATCCGATAAGGTAATAAAGCCCCTTGATAGCTGTTCTTCAAGTAAGCGCCATGGTTTTTGATATAAAAGAATCAAAGATATAATGCCATAAAATAATGCCCCGCAACATAATAAGAGCGGCTGCAGGTACCATTCCATGTCTTTTTGATAAACAATCATGGCATATATACCAATTAAAATGGCTCCGTACGATATTCCCCGATATCTTTCACTTATTCCTCCAATCAGTACAAAAAGAATTGTTGATGCTATAAATCCGATGCCAAAAATAATGGGATAGGGCTTTAATAATGACACTGAGAAAGTAGTGATAGCAAAGCCTATTATGGTGATGATTAAAGCCTTAAGTCTTCCGTTGGGGTGGTCATCTGTTTCTGCTAAAGCAGCAGCTACCGAGCCTAATGAAAGTGTAATCCCCATAAATAGATTGCCCCAAATAACAAAAGGTACAGCCTGAACGAGCATGGCTATAACAACTTTTGCCGCAGTTAAACGGTCTGGCTTGCTCCAAAAAGATTGAGTTAGATGGATATACCAGTTTTTAGTTTTTACTGTTTGGGGTATGTTTATCATTTAATATTCTTTTTATATTCCGTGCAATGCGTTATTAAATTGCAAATAAACCTATTTTGAGAATACTCACCTAAATAATTCACAAACATTAATATTTAAGCTTAAATAATCTAAAAAGTAACATAGTTGCATATGTGAATACAAATGATTTACTTTGCTTGCAGAAAAGAGTTTTATTAATGAAGATTTATGCAAAATATACAGAAGGATATACAAATAAACGAATATAGAGAGGATCCGATATTTAGTAATAAAAAAAATGAACACGGTCTTTTTTATACCAAAAAGGAACCTAGAAAATCGTTTACTAATTTTCAGCGAAACCAGTACAGAGCTTTGTTTAATTCAATGGCTTTAACTGACCGAAAATCAATGATTTTAGTTAGGATAGATACGACATTAATATCGGTTCTTATTGTTTTTCATAACTATGTAGTTTCTCATGTTCAGCTCGGAGCTTTAGTAGTTGTTTTTGCATTAATAGGAATAGGTGTTTCATTGATATCGGCTTTATTATCATCAAAAACTCCTGGGTTTTTAATAAAACGTACGCTTAAAAAACAAATACTTCACCAATACCCAGAGTTGAAATACAATGTGTTGATGAGTTTTACTGATCCATCATTGGAGCAATATGAGATGGCAATGGATGAAGTGGTTAATAGTCAGGAGTTGCAAATTGGTAATCAAACAAGGGCCAGCTATTTGTTTAACTTAATTCTGATGCGACAATATCGTTTGCTTGAGTTTTCGTACAATGCTTTTATAGTCACTTTTATAGTTGTTATTTTAATGGTGTTAGTAGGTATCATACAGGGGAATTTAATAGCTTTTTAAACTAAATATTTAATAAGATTTTTTGAGCTGATTAATCATTTTTTGACCATCGCTTGTAGGTGTAATTGATATGTGTATTAAGTTAATGTGTTGAATGTATACTATTTGTAGAATGATAAATTCAAGTGTATGTTGTTCATGGCTAAAGACAAGCAGTTAATCGTCAGTTAAAACCTGATGATTAATGAAAATATAAATATTAGCGTATTTTTGTGCCATAATAAAGTTGAATTAGTATTGGGTTTATGGTTAGGTTAATTACTTATAGAGGCAGAAGAAATGCAATTGAGATAACAAATGGTATCATTCGTTTAGTGGTGATACCCGATATAGCACGCATTGTTCACTATAGTTTTGTTGAAGATGAGAATATGTTATTCTTAACAGCTGATTTTGATAGGCTTACCTTGTTGTCTCCGGAAGAATATATAGAAAAAGGAATACGTAATACACACTTTGGTGGGGATAGAGTATTAACCAGTTCAGAGGATTATTTTCATTTGCTTACGGGAAGTCGTTTTATTTCAGATCCCTGGCTAACCAGCAGTGTCTATGATTTTAAACTCTTGCCTGACGGAATAGAAATATGTAGCCCGATAAGTGAACTTTTGGGGGTGCAATTAACACGACGGATCACCATTCAGAAGCAAGGTAGTACAGTACATATTGATCAAAAGCTCAGGAAAATTAAAAATGCCATAACTCCAGAAATAAATGAGATACCTCTGACCATATGGAATTTGACGCAAATACGTTTACCTCAGAATACATGGTTACCTTTACAGGATAAAAGTGTATTCAAAAATAGATTCGAGATACCTGTATGGCCCGATGGTAAAAACTGGGCCAATGAAAGTTATGCTATAGAAGGTAGTTTGCTTCGGTTTTGGCCGCATGCTGAGTATCCCCAAAAAATAGGCGCTGATGCGAATGGATGGGTAGCTGGTTTAGTTGATGATGTGCTAATGGTGGAGAAGTTTAGTCCTTTGGAGAAGATGAAATATCCGGATGGAGGAACGAGTGCTACTATCTTCACTTGTCCTGAATTAGCAGAACTAGAGTGTTTGAGCCCTGAAAAAGTAATGAAAGTAGGTGAGGTTATTGAACATTCAATATCGTGGGAACTGATTAAGATTTCGGACGATAATAATGTTGAAGAGGTGCTGAAAAGTATTTCGTAAGGAAGCCAGAAAGTAGATAGAGATGTGCAGATAGTATACTATAAAATTACTTTGAAGTTGCAGAATGAAAGGAGTAAAGTGGTAAAAAATAGAGAGGCATATATTTTTCGCTTTTTAATGATTGCTTTTTAACAATGAACCAACAACTTTTATATTCGCCTTTCTATATTTGTTTTTGGACTTTCAACGAGGAATTTTATTCTTTTGCCTACTTACTAAATCTTTTCTCAGAATATACCATGAGTAATATAGCAAAAGCTAAAAATACAATGCCAACTATATAGGTAATGCTAAAGCCAAACCACTCGTAAAGTTTAATCCCAATAATAGGTGCAAAGAGGGCTCTTACACCTGTTAAAAATAGATGTACCGACTGATAATCGGCAGCTTCGTGAGGTTCACAAAAATAACTGCTGCCAATGCCCCATAAAATAGGCATGCTACCCATAAATAGGCCATTAAACATAACGGCAATTAACAGCATGTGGTATAGTTTTAATCCCCATATCTCACTATAGTTGGTAAAATATTGGGTTAATCCGGTAAAGGCAATAAACAACATCAACGAACTAAAGGTCAGTATACCAAACCTGCGTGGGTCGCGCTTGCCAATTATCTTACCAAAAAGGGGTAAAACCGCAATGGCTACCAGATTATAGGCATTATTATAAAAGGATACGCTGGAGTAATTCAAATCCAATGCCTCTTTATAGAAAATAGTGATTACAGCATGTGTACTCATCCATGCAAAACCATATAAAATAAAACCAAGTTCGAGATGACGAAAAGGAATGTTGTTTTTTAGGATAAGGAGGATGCGTTTAAAAGAATCGCCCAATGCTTTTCCCATAGGTTTTACCACCGGATCCATTTTTTGCTTAAATTCAATACGTGTGAGCTGGAATATGGAAATAACACCTAATATGCCCACCATGGGATAGAAAATACGGTATGAGTTAGGATTATGGTCAAGTAATAAACCAACGGTGAAAGTTGATACCATCATCAAAATCTTGTTTGCAGTGGTTGCATAGCTAAATAGTTTACCAAAATTCTCGTGACGATAATTGCCCTTTAAATATTGATTAATGGAGGGTACCACAGCAATTTGTGAGGTATAAAATAATAAAAAAACGCCTAAAAATAGAAAATGGAATTCCGGAGGTAGACCCGTCCCATTTACTGCAGGAAAAATGGAAAAGATTACTAACGGTAAACGGGTAAATATGCCAATGGTGCGTAATAATTTTTTTCGATTGGGATATCTACGCATGATTTCGTTAGCCAGCATGGCAAAAAGAAATACCACCATGCTAAACTGGAATAAAAAAGCCAGCTGTACATTCGAACCCTTCAGAGACTTGATAAAGATAAATTCATTTAATATCAATGCACCACGGGCTACTCCATCAATGCTGCTATAAAATAAATGCAGTTTAAATGTCTTACGTTCAGAATGATTTAGGTGTTGGAGTAGTTGCATATTGATAAAAATGAAGGTGCAAAAGTAGTATAAATTAAGATAAGAAACGTTTAAAAATTATGGAAAACACTCATGTATAAGAACACATAGAAGTACCACATCTTCATATCGTTTATAGCTCGGTATTTTGATGGGTTTAATGTAAAATAATGATGTATCAGTATGGTTATTTCTCACCGCGAGTATCTTTGATTTTTCTCCGTCACAGAGCCGGGGGGATACTTTGTCGAAAGCAAAGGGATGAGAAACAATATTACTTTGCAATAACTTCTTCTATCATATTTTTTTAATATCTTGATAGATAAACTTTAAGTTGATACTTTTGTTTTGATACTTTATACAAAAAAAATTGAAAGGTCTTGGTTCACATATGTCGCAAGAAAAGCGAAGGTTTATTCATAGCATGCTATTTCCTGCATTTTATTTATTGGTGATTTTTTGTATTAAGCTAATTGAAACACTTGAAGGAGTATCTTTGACCGAATTGGGCGTTCGTCCTTTAAAAACTGAAGGGTTGATAGGAATCCTCATGTCTCCTTTAATTCATGGCGATTGGGAGCATCTTTATTCTAACTCTATTTCTTTGTTTGTATTGGGTTTGACTTTATTTTATTTCTATAATAAGATAGCTTATAAAATATTCTTTTTGATTTATTTGTTCAGTGGCCTTGGTACATGGTTGGCAGCCAGAGATTCGTGGCATATTGGGGCGAGTGGGGTAATATACGGATTGGCTTCTTTTCTGGCTATCAGTGGTATTATTCGCAAATATATACGTTTAATTGCTATTTCATTCATTGTCATTTTTTTCTATGGAAGTCTGGTATGGGGTGCCTTACCCTTGAAGATGAATCTACCCTATTCCTGGGAAGGGCATTTTTGGGGAGGACTGGTTGGTTTTCTACTGGCGCTGATTTATCGTAAAGAGGGGCCACAGCGTCCGCATTCACCTCTTGAAAATGAAAACGAAGAGGATGAAGAAGAGAATCCTTATTGGATGAATACGAATATAGATCCTTAGGGTGCATTTTAAAGGCATTCTTCTTCTTTCGTAGGAACAAAAAGCCATTGTTTTTATCGGAATCAGTTTTTGCTTCTATGTGATCAATTGGTATATGTTTAGCTTGTTAGTTGAGAAAATAAATGTTTTAATTTTTTGAAAAACAATTATTTTATAAATAATCAAGTAGAAGAATTGAACCTAATTTATAACTTTAATGTTATGGATAGGATAAATAATCTATAATTATTGAAAACTTAAACTAACAAACATTCTTAAACTTATCAAAATCTAATAACTATGAAGAATATGGGAAAACAAATAGCTGCCTTAATTATTGTAATGGCGGTTCTTATAGGATGTTCAACGGTTCCTATAACCGGAAGGCGTCAATTAAATCTTTATCCTGAGTCGGAGATGGCATCTATGGCCTTATCGCAGTATTCCACCTTTTTAAAAGAAGCAAAGCTCTCAACAGACAAACAACAGTCTGATTTAGTTAAAAAAGTAGGACTGGAAATTGCTGCTGCGGTAGAAAAATATATGACAGATAATGGGATGGCTGATCAACTTGTTAACTTTAGCTGGGAATTTAATTTGGTGGAGGATGATACGCCAAATGCCTGGTGTATGCCCGGAGGGAAAGTAGTTTTTTATACCGGTATTTTGCCTTATACACAAACAGAAGAAGGACTGGCTGTTGTGATGGGGCATGAAATTGCCCATGCCATAGCACGCCATGGTAATGAACGAATGAGCCAGCAAATGGGCGTGCAGGCTGTTGGTGCTGGTTTACAAGTAGCACTCAATGAAAAACCCGAACAGACGCAGCAATATGCTATGGCCGCCTTTGGTTTAGGAGCTCAGTATGGTATGATGCTTCCCTTTTCGCGTAAACATGAGTCAGAAGCAGATAAAATGGGATTGGTTTTTATGGCAATGGCAGGATACGATCCGGGTGCGGCTGTTGAGTTTTGGACTCGTATGTCGGAGAGTGGTGGACAAAATCCTCCTGAGTTTATGAGTACTCACCCTGCCGATGAAACCAGAATCAAAGATATTCAGGCATATTTGCCCGAGGCAAGAAAGTTTTTGAAGAAATAGGATTGAAAGTTTCACTTAATGAGTGAAACTTTTTTAGTTTATTCATGCAGAACTTTCAACTTTCAACTTTTAACTGTTTACTTTTTTACTACATTTGTCTTCGTAAATTTATTAGCATTCAGAAATGAAAGAATTATCAAGGTTTAAGGTATTGAGTATTACGTTACTGATGACAGTGTCGTCGTGCGTAGCTGGTACTGTTGACCTTCATGCTGAAATTTTACGAACCTATGGATTTGAGTTTGATATTTCGCTTGCCGAGAAGACACAAGGCACTCAGCGAAATAAGAAATCAAAAAATCAAATCCAAAAAAGTAAATACTTTCTTAATCAAATTGTAAAAACAACAGGCATACAGCATATGTCTTTTCAAGGCTTAACCCTTGATTATTCGCCTGTAAAACTACAGCTTACTGCACTGCATTTTACTATTCCGCTGATTAATAAAAAGGTGGAATTATGCAATTACATTTATAAGGAAACCTATTCAGGTGTTGATTTGCTTAATAGAGCAGGTCCTTTTTATTTCCTCTAATTGTACTTTGTAAATAAAGTACCTTTTACGCCCTTTAAACAATAGCTTTGGGGTAACTTCAGTATATAATTTTATCAAATTAAGAATAGTGTTCTGATGTCTTTATCTATGGCATTGGACTTTAATAGTAAAATAAAATGGCATTTATTGGAAATATGGTTACCAAGTTATTTGGTAGCAAATACGATAGAGATTTAAAGGAATTAAATCCAATTGTTGATTTAGTGAAGGCAGTTTCGCCTGAGATTGAGAAACTCACTAATGATGAACTTCGTCAAAGAACGGAGGATTTAAAAAGTAAAATTAAGTCGAATATCCAGTCGGATCAGGATAAAATAGCTGAGTTAAAAGGAAAAATTGAAGATAACTCAATTGCGATAACCGAAAGAGAAAAACTTTATGCCGAGATCGATAAAATTGAAAAGGATATAGACGAGAAGCTTGAAAATAGCTTAGGCGAGATCCTTCCGGAAGCTTTTGCTATTCTGAAAGATACAGCCCGACGATTTACCCAAAATGAAACGATAGAAGTAACAGCTACCGATTTTGATAAGGATCTGGCAGCCTTTAATGATTTTGTTGATATTCAGGAAGATAAGGCTGTGTGGCATAACTCATGGAATGCAGGGGGTAATACTATTACCTGGGACATGATTCATTATGACGTGCAGCTCTTTGGTGGGGTGGCACTTCATCAGGGTAAAATTGCAGAG
>JBFHKL010000142.1:0-10688 GCA_041595375.1 Saccharicrinis sp. | reverse complement strand
TTAATATCGTTTAACCTAAATTTTCCTTTTATGGTGCAGCTTATGAATTCTCCTTCCGAAGTTTTTACCAAATATCTGCTTCCGGTTGATTTGAATACGATGCCTGTTTTCAATGTTATAATTTTGGTTGTGTTATCGATGTGCTGTAATTAGGGTATAAAAATGATAAAATTTACTGATAGTTTCGGTGTTTATAATTATATTTTTTACATTATAATCCTGATTTTATTGAATGAGGCTTACTTCTTTTGATAGGAAAGTAAGAATAAAATAAACCAAATTGAATGTAGCAAAATTATGAAATATGCAATATATCTTAAAAATAGTTCCCTGATAATGTGTTTGTGGTTTCTTAGTTCTTGCTTTGTTATGCTTTCGGCTCAGCAAATCACCGCTAAAGAAATCATAGACCAAGCCAACGAGCTAATGAGAGGCAAAACCAGCGAATCGGAGATGGAAATGACCATTACCAGACCGGAATGGCAGCGAACATTGCGGTTTAAAGCCTGGTCCAAAGGAGTAGACTATTCCCTGATTTACGTTACCTATCCAGCCCGGGAAAAAGGTCAGGTATTCTTGAAGAGACAAAAGGATATGTGGAACTATCTTCCTACTATAGAAAAAATGATTAAAATACCTCCCAGCATGATGATGCAATCATGGATGGGATCGGATATGACCAATGATGACTTGGTGAAGGGAGCCTCTATTGTTGAAGATTATGATCATCAATTAATCAAAGAGGAAGAGAATGATGGTTATCTCTGTTGGGTGATTGAGTTAATACCTAAAGAAGAATCCGCGGTAGTCTGGGGTAAAATTATCAGCTGGGTGAGCCAAAAAGGATATATGAACTTGCGAAATGAATATTACGATGAAGATGGTTTTTTGGTAAATACAGAAATCTTATCTGAAATAAAACAGGTGGGTGATCGAATAATGCCCACACACTTTGAAATTATTCCGGAAGATAAAAAAGGACAAAAAACAAGCATGAAATTTACTCAAGTAAGTTTCGACAAAACTATTGATGATTCTTTTTTTTCCATCCAAAATATGAAAAGGATCAGGTGAAAACAATACGCTTATTGATAGGAAATTGATGCAAAATGATTGAAAAAGAGAATACTCATCTTGCGCATTGAATAAATTTTAAAAAAAAGGCATGAAGCTCTTGATTATAGCATGGCGAATTCTATGGCGCAATAAACGAAGAACACTAATTACCGTATCATCGGTTTTTTTTGGCGTCGTTTTGTGTTCTCTGATGGGCTCAATTCAGGAAGGCTCTTATAATAGCCTGATTAAAAATGTTGTTGATTTTTATGCAGGCTATATGCAGGTTCAACATAAGCAATATTGGGACGACCCTACTATTAATCACTCCTTTGAACAGAATAATGAGTTTATAAAGCAAATCGAGAGTGAAAACGAAATTACTTATGTTGTTCCCCGACTGGAGAGTTTTGCATTGGTATCGAGCGGAGAAAAAACCAAAGGTGCTATGGTCATGGGAATTGATCCGGAAAAGGAAACGCAGCTCACCGCTATGGCCGATAGAATAATCGATGGAACTTATCTGCTACAAGGTGATAAAGGAATATTAGTTGGCTATGAACTGGCTGCACGATTATCTGTAGAACCCGGCGATACCCTTGTGTTGTTTGGACAAGGATATCATGGTGTTACAGCTGCAGGAAAATATCCTGTTAAGGGTCTGTTTAAATTGTCGAACCCAGTTTTAAACCGCCAGCTGGTTTATCTGGAGCTCAATGCCGCCAGAGAATTATTTATGGCAGATAAGCGTTTAACTGCACTTGTTTTAATGGTGAAAGACAATCGCACCATGAAAAAAGTGCTGCCTGCCTTGAAACAAAAAATCACATCCCCCTATCGAATAATGAGTTGGGAAGAAATGTTTCCTACACTGATTCAGCAAATAGAAAGTGATCGTTCTTCAGCCATTGTGATGAAGGGGATTTTATACCTGGTGATTATGTTTGGAATTTTTGGCACCGTTATGATGATGATATCTGAACGCAAACGGGAATTTGGTGTCATGATGTCCATTGGGATGCAAAAATACACAGTAGCCATCATGGTTTTTTCCGAAACATTGTTTATGGCTATGCTGGGCGTATGTTTAGGTTTTTTAGGGAGTATGCCGGTAGTTGCTTACTTCTTTTATCACCCCATCCCCATAGGTGGTGATGCAGCTGAATGGATGAGTAATCTGGGTTTTGAACCTTTTATGTATTTTGCCTGGGACGCCAAGGTGTTTATTAACCAGGTCGTTGTTGTATTTGCGATTACTATTTTTGTTTCTATTTTTCCGTTTATCAGAATTTTAAGACTGACAGAAATGAAAGCCCTCAAGGGATAAAATATTTATACTAATGATTTTTAAAATAGCCTGGCGAAATATATGGCGAAATCCTGTCCGAAGCTGGATACTCATTGTGGCCTTGATAATGGGTATGTACGCAGGGGTGTTTTCCACTACTTTTATGTATGGATGGATGATGCAACGATTAAAAACAGGCATCGAAACCGAGACGGGACATATTCAAATACATAAGCCGGGTTTTAAAATGGCTGATGATGTTCAAAGTTATTTTGGGGACCTTGATACCTTGGTTAAATCTATTGAAGAAATAGATAGCGTGGTCAGTGTCTCTTCCCGTATCGTCATTTCAGCAATGGCCGCAACAACCCAAAAGGCTGTAGGCGTGCAGGTATTGGGGATCAATCCCTATCGCGATTCGCTGGTGGTCGATGTGGCTAAAAAAGTAAGCGAAGGCAGTTGGTTCAAAGGGGTAAAAAGAAATCCTGTGGTACTGGGCGAAAAGCTGGCAAAGAAGTTACACCTTAAATTGGGATCGAAGATGATCCTGAGATTTCAGGATTCACATGGAGAAATAACAGGGGGAGCATTTAGAGTAACTGGTATCTTTAAAACCAATAATACCAGGTACGACGAAGCACACCTATTTGTGAAAGATAGTGATCTGCAACGTTTAACTCTGCTACCGGACAATATAGCCCACGAAGTGCTTATTCGTTGCATTGATCCAATGGTAGTGGATAAAGTAAAAGAAAAAATAGTTTTACTGGCCAAAGGTCTGGAAGTTGAGTCGTGGAAAGAAATATCCCCTGAATTAGGTTATCTCACCGAAACAATGAATGCCTATATGTATGTCTTTATACTCATTATTCTATTTGCACTCGGGTTTGGCATTGTAAACACAATGCTTATGGCAGTTATGGAACGTTTTCATGAGCGGGGTATGCTAATTGCTGTAGGAATGAAACGCCAACAGGTTTTTTTGATGATCGTTTATGAAACATTGATTTTATCCCTGTTCGGAGGATTAATAGGAATACTTCTCGGAATCGGCACCACTCAATATACTTCTCATACAGGAATAGACCTGTCCGTATGGACTGAGGGATTATCGGAAATGGGCTATGCCAGTATCATTTACCCAATGTATCACGTGCAAATGATTATTAGTGTTGTGTTTATGGTAATGATTACTGGGGTATTGGCCTCCCTATATCCGGCCTATAAAGCACTTAAATTAAACCCTGCTGAAGCATTACAGTCGATATAAATAAAAATCCAATATTATGGCAATAATTGACATAAGCGCTCTTAAAAAAGTATATAATCCTGGTCAAATACCGGTCAAAGCCATTGATGGTATTGATTTAAGTTTTCAGGAAGGTGAATTCACTGCTCTGGTGGCTCCCTCAGGAGCTGGCAAAACAACCTTGTTAAATTTATTAGGGGGATTGGATACGCCAACCGAAGGAAGTATTGTGATTAATGGAATACGAATAGATACCCTGTCTGCTTCCAAGAAAACATCATTCAGGTTAAAAAATATTGGTTTTGTATTTCAGGCTTATAACCTGATTCCTGTTTTAACGGCCATAGAAAATATTGAATTTATTATGGAGCTTCAGGGAATTCCTAAGGAGAGAAGAAGACAAAGGAGTATTGAACTACTTGAAGCAGTAGGCATACCTGATAAAGCCCACGTGCGACCCCAGCAATTATCGGGAGGACAACAGCAAAGAGTCGCCGTAGCAAGAGCCCTCGCTTCTAAACCCAAATTTGTACTGGCTGATGAGCCTACAGCAAACCTTGATTCTAAATCAACAGAAAATTTATTGGATATAATGCTACAGCTAAACAAAAAGGAAAATATAACATTTATATTTGCAACCCATGATTCTCGTGTGGTCAGTCGTGCCAGACGCATCATCACTCTTGAAGATGGTAAAGTTATTAGAGATGAGCAAGGAAATGTCACAAACAACAAATAAAATAGTATGGATCATCCTACTGGGAGCTTTAATGACCAGTAGAGTCGTATATGCTCAATCGCCTTATGAATTTTCAGGTTATTTATCCGAAATGCCATCGTACATATGGTATGACGGAACACAAGAATCTGTTTTTGATGTGTTAATACACAACCGAATAAACCTTTCGCATCGAATCAATGATAGATATAAGGTCAAAGTTGCCTTCAGAAACAGACTGTTTTGGGGCGAATCGGTTGAATCCACCATTAATTTTAAACATTTGATCAGTTCAGATCAGGGAGTAATTGACTTAAATTTTAACTGGGAAGCAAGAAGTAAATATGTTATTAACACCTCCATCGACCGCCTGTTGTTAGAGTATGAAAAAGGAAAAATGCAGCTTACCATAGGCCGACAAAGGATCAACTGGAGTCAAACCATGGTATGGAATCCTAACGATATATTTAATTCTTACTCCTATTTTAATTTTGACTACCCCGAAAGACCAGGCATGGATGGAATTCGTTTTCAGTATTACACAAGTGAAGCCTCACACTTGGAGGCCGTGATGAAAATAGATAAGGACTATGATATTACCCTGGCCGGACTCTATCGTTTTAACACCCGTAGGTTCGACATTCAGTTTATCGCCGGACAGCTTGAACAGGAAGACTGGATTGCAGGAGCGGGTTGGAACGGACATATAGGTGGAGCCGGTTTTTATGGAGAGCTATCCTATTTAAATGAAATAAATAAACCTTCAAATGATATTTTCATTGGCTCTGTAGGGGGCAATTATACATTTAAAAACGCACTGATGTTATCCGCAGAATATTTATATTCAAGTAATCTGCAAAATTATCAGGGAAATTACAGTATTTTATTAAATAGCCAGTCATCTGTCAAAAGACTCAGCATCAACGATCACTCTTATGTTGTTTCTGGTTCCTTTCCGGCTACACCCCTACTAAATATTTCTATGTCTTATGTTGGATTCGGACCTCCTTCTTCACGGGAATTTTATTTGGGTCCTACCATCGAATACTCCTTAGCCGATAATCTTTACCTAACCGCCGTGGTTCAATATTATAAACTAAATAATATAGATGATGTAATGGCTTCTTACCTTCGTTTTAAATGGAACTTTTAAATTTTCACACATGATCATATAAGATTTATATTTCCATCTGCTTGCTTATTTCACTCCAAAAACTCCTTGGTCACGCATTTGTCACGCTACTGTCACGCATTTGTCACGCTTAAAATAGTTTGTTTTTTTGTTTAATACATACCTTTACTTAAATAGAACAATTAATTAAACCTTTTCAATGATGGATATTTTAAGAATTGCTAAAAAAAGCGTATTATTTTCATTGGTTGTGATAATAGCTACTTTTATAGTTCAATTGATCGTATCCAATGTGTATTCATTTTTACTTCAACAATATTCTCTGCCAAAAACCGAATTGAATTTATTCATGGTGTCGTTTTTTATAAGTTTCTTCTTCATTTCTTTCCTAAGCCTTGTTTCTGATTATTGGCACATGTCAAAAACAATGTGACCATTCCATTCTATAGCAACCAACTATTTAATATCTCAATCAAAAAAATAAACACTCCTACGTCCCCCGTAAAAGTTTCAAGGTTAAAGAATTTCAAGGTTAAAGGAAAAAAGGGTAAAGGAAAGTAAAGCCTACTAGGCCCCATCCCCCTATTTTTGATGCCTTACTCATCTGGAATGTTCGTATACGTACACCCTGATTCCAAAAGTGAACACTTTTAGGCAAATATCCAAACAAATTAATACACTCTAACAAATTAACTAACAACACAATAAGGCATTTGGAATAACTGTTGCTAATACTAGCTTGTCAATTTCTTAAACCCAAAGCATATGTTCTTTTTTTGCCATATGGTGAGGATAAGATAAGTTATTAACCAAAAATCTTAATCAGGTGTCAAAAAGTGTTATTAAAGTTAACTCCCTTCATAAATCATACGCTTCCGGGGCAAATTCACTTCACGTCCTTAAGGGAATCGATGTAGATATTAAGGAGGGTGAGATGGTATCTATCATGGGGTCCTCGGGTTCTGGAAAATCTACATTATTAAATATCCTTGGCATATTGGATAATTATGATAAAGGAAGCTATTATCTGAATGACATACTGATCAGCCAGATGAATGAAAAAAAGGCTGCTCAATTCCGCAATCAATATATAGGTTTTGTATTTCAGTCCTTTAATCTCATATCCTTTAAAAATGCGGTAGAAAATGTGGCTTTACCACTTTATTACCAAAAGATGAGCCGCAAAAAACGCAATACTATCGCCATGGAATACCTTGAAAGATTAGGATTGAAAGAGTGGGCCAACCATATGCCCAATGAATTATCCGGCGGACAGAAACAACGAATTGCCATTGCCCGGGCTTTAATCTCTCAACCAAAGGTTATTTTGGCCGATGAACCAACAGGAGCCCTCGATACCAAAACATCTTACGAGGTGATGGATATATTACAGGAAGTAAATAGATCAGGAATTACAGTGATTATAGTTACGCACGAACATGATATTGCTGAACGTACCCATCGGGTCATTCACCTGAAAGATGGTCTGATTGAACGAGAGCAAAATCACAATCAATATACACATGCTTGATATTAGTAATTGGCAAGAGATTATAAGTACCATGAAAAAGAACAAACTACGTTCTTTTTTAACTGGTTTTAGTGTGTTCTGGGGAATTTTCATCTTGGTCATTCTTTTGGGTGCCGGCAAAGGACTGGAGCGTGGTGTGATGCACAATTTTAGCGATGCCCGTAACAGTGCATTTTTCTGGGGAGGACAAACATCAATGCCCTATGAAGGGCTAAATGTTGGTCGCAAAATAGAAATAAAAGATGAAGACCTGAGACTTATTCGGCAGAAGATACCTCAATTAGAAAACCTGACAGGAAGGTATGGGATGTGGGGCTCCTTAATCAATTACAAAGAGGAGTATGGAACCTTTCAAGTCATGGGCATTCTGAAAGGATATCAGCATATCGAAGCAGTACAGTTGGTTGAGGGAAGGTTAATCAATGATATAGATATTAAACAGGCACGAAAAGTAGCCATTATGGGCATGCGCGCAAAGGATCGTCTTTGCAAGAATGAGAGTCCCGTGGGTGAATATATTAAGATTCGTGGAATTCCCCATAAAGTCATTGGTGTTTTTGACGATGTCCATCCGGGTGAAACAGAACGTTTTTATATCCCCTTAACAGTGGCTCAGAAGGTTTTTGGAGGCAAGCAAAACGTTGGCAGCTTAGCTTTTACAACAGGTACCGATGATGAAAACATAAGCAAGAAGATGTTTGATGAGGTGAGAGAGCTATTATCTAAAAAATATCGCTTCGATCCGGAAGACACAAGGGCTTTGGGTGGTTATAATGTATTGGAAGAGTATAAGGAAACACAGGCCATCTTTAACGGAATCAGCATTTTTGTGGCTATTATAGGCATTTTTACCATTATAGCCGGAATCGTTGGCGTAAGCAATATCATGATTATTGTGGTAAAAGAGCGCACTAAAGAAATAGGCATTCGTAAGGCCATTGGCGCTTCGCCTGCCTCGGTAATTAACCTCATCCTTCAGGAATCTATAATTATTACCGGTATTGCAGGATTTCTAGGCTTGCTTTTCGGTGTGGGAATACTGGAGTTAATAGCTAGTAACTTACCTGCTTCTGATTTTTTCAGAAATCCGGGTGTCGATTTCAATGTGGCTCTGGGTGCTACCGCTCTCATTGTTATTGCGGGCGCATTAGCAGGGTATATTCCGGCAAAAAAAGCCGCCAGTATTAAACCTATAGTTGCTTTACGCGACGAATAAAATAGTCAGTTTATGTTTGATATAGATAAGTGGCAAGAGATATTTTACACCTTAAAAAAGAATAAGTTAAGAACTATTCTCACCGGCTTTGGTGTGTTTTGGGGTATTTTTATGCTGATGATTATGATGGGTGCCGGCAAAGGACTGGAAAATGGCGTTTATGCAAATATGGGCGATTTTGCTACCAATAGTATGTTTATCTGGACACAGCCCACCTCAAAACCCTACAAAGGATTTTCAAGAAATAGGAGGTTTTATTTTAAATATGAAGATAAGCAAGCCATGCACGATAAAATCAAGGGCATTGATATTATTGCTCCACGGATGCAAGGGGGTGGCTATCAGAATGCAACAACAGTAAGTCGTGGATTACAAGAGGGCGCTTATGAGGTTACTGGCATTGTCCCTGATGATTATAAAATAGATCCAGTAAGCATTAAACATGGGCGCTTTATTAATGAAATGGACTTAAGGAACAACCGGAAGGTTGCCATTATTGGTAAGACAGTCTATAACGATTTGTTTGGTAAGGACGAGGATCCCTTAAATAAATATATCAGGATTGGTGAAATCTATTTTCAGGTGATTGGAACATATGAATCCAAACATTCACAGAGATGGGGTGAACAACAAAATGAGACCATTTTTATCCCGTTCTCAACCTGTCAGATAGTGTATAACTATAATAATGTCGTGGGGTATTTTGCGATCACAGCAAAGGCTGAGTACGATATTATTGAAGTGGAAAAAGAAGTGAAAACGCTGTTGGCCAAACGACATGATATTCATCCCGAGGATGAAAGTGCCTTTGGCTCAAACAATGTTGGTGAGGAATTTAAAAAAATGAATGGTCTGTTTACGGGGATCAATCTATTAATTTGGTTTGTAGGTATTGGCACCCTGCTGGCCGGAATAATTGGGATAAGCAATATCATGCTAATCATCATAAAAGAAAGAACTCAGGAAATAGGTATTAAGCGAGCTATTGGGGCAAGTCCGGCTAATGTGATTTCAACAGTAATTACAGAGTCTGTATTTTTAACTGGTGTAGCTGGTTTCTTGGGTATGTTTATTGGCATTCTTATCGTGGAGTTAGTGAGTCAGGCGCTGGGATCCAATGCCGCTGAAAGCTCAGGCTTTCTTAATCCTCAGGTCAATTTTAATGTGGCAGTAATGTCCCTCCTTATTTTAATAGCATCGGGCGTGCTGGCCGGAATAATTCCTTCACGCAGAGCAGTTTCCATTAAACCCATAGATGCCATACGTTCCGAAATTTAAAGAAAAACACTAAATGATAATGAGATGAAAAAAGTAAGAAACATTTTTTTTATAGTCCTTTTTACTGGCCTATTTGTTGGCGGGTTTTATTACTTATATGATAAATCCAGAGAAAAAGAGATTGTTTATGAAACTGAACAGCCGTCATATAAAGATATCATCAGTAAAACCGTAGCAACAGGTTCGGTGGTGCCTCGTCAGGAAATTGAGATCAAACCTCAGGAATCGGGAATTATTACGGAGATATATGTTGAACCAGGGGATAAATTGAAAAAAGGTGATTTAATAGCCCGAATTCAGATTATTCCTGAAATGGTGCAGGTAAATAATGCCGAGAGCCAGTTAGATAAAGCCAAAATTGCTTTTAGAAACGCTGAAGTGGAGTATAAACGCACAAAAGACTTATACAATAATGGCGTTATCGCCGAATCGGAATATCTGGATGAACTGATGCGTTTTGATAACGCCAAGGTTGATCTGGATGCTGCCGATAATAACCTGCAACTGATCAGAGAGGGGGTAACCAAAAAAATGGGAGCCCATACCAATACCATCATTAAAGCCACCATAGAAGGTATGGTGCTGGATGTGCCTGTTGAAGTGGGAAACTCTGTGATTAAAAGTAATACCTTTAACGATGGAACCACCATTGCCATCCTGGCCGATATGAATGAAATGATTTTTGAAGGCAAAGTAGATGAGACCGAAGTAGGTAAGATTAAGGAAGGAATGGACCTGGTATTATCCATAGGAGCCATAGAAAATGAAAAGTTCGATGCCAAATTAGAATATATCTCACCCAAAGGGATAGAGGAAAATGGAGCTATTCAGTTTGAAATAAAAGCAGATGTTAACCTGAAAGAAGGTCAGTTTATCAGAGCAGGATATAGCGCCAATGCAGATATTGTACTCCAACGCAGAGATAGTGTACTTTCAATAAATGAAAAATTATTGCAGTTTGAAAATGATACAGCTTTTATTGAGATAGAAGTGGGGGAACAGGTTTTTGAGCGAAAACAGATAGAAACAGGATTATCTGATGGAATTCAAATTGAAATCAAGAGTGGGGTGACTAAGGATGATAAGATAAAAGTTCCACAGTCCTAAAAAATACTTATCTTAACCAGTCTTAAATAAAAATGATATTCACATGATCAACAAATTCATTACCATCCTGTTTTGTGCTTTAACTATTGGATGGTCCGACATGCAGTCACAGG
>JBFHKL010000141.1:0-10701 GCA_041595375.1 Saccharicrinis sp. | reverse complement strand
TTGAATAAAAGGTCTAAAATCAATTTTTACATTGTTTTTATCTGCCAATTCAAAATAAGGAGACTTCTCTGTTTGTGGTTTTGGCTGGGAAACCAGGATTCTTTTTATCTTCAAAACAATTCTGCTTTTAATTTCTTTTTTGTAATACCTATTTAACAAGTATGTGGTATACTATGATTAATGGTATTATTTCTAGGGCACAAAGATACAAAAATAGGTAAAACAATGATGCCACATTTTTTAAAATAATTGATATGCCTCTAAATATTTGTAATAGATACAGTAAAATAAACAATGCCAACCCTAATTTAAATAGTATAGGTAGCACGTCTTTAGCTATATACGGCACTACCATGATGATAGGCAATATGGCTAAACCAAATATCTTATTGTGCAGAGAATTGAAAAATAAATATTCACTTGTTTGGTTCTCTATTTCAAAAACATAGCCAATAAATCGATAGAGTAAATTTTTGAAGATTCCATAAGAGAGTATAAGCCCTATTACTGTGGGGATTAATAATAAATTATCGCCCAGCATGGTGCTTATGTTATAAAAATCCATTAGTTGATAGACAAAGATAGAAGTATTAAACAAAAACAGAGCGTTTAATATGATATTTGGTTTTCGGTTGCGTAGGTTAACCGTTTTCTGCATTTTACGGGCTTCCTGACTATAGATTACAGCTGAAAATATTTCACGAAGATATTTAAAGTTGGTCATTCGCAGGATTCCTGTAATAGCTATAGACAGAATTAATAAAACCGAAATAATATCTTTATCGTGTTTTTCAATAAACGGAATGTCTTCATTGGGGAATATTTTTTCAATAACAACAGAATCCATGGCTGCAGGAGGAGTGTTAGCAGAAAATATTGAGTCCTGATCTTTTACCAACGAATCGTAAGGAGCTATGAAGTCATCATTTACTACTGGGGTACTAATAGAATCGTTCTGAATATTTAGGGTAGTATCTTTTGGATATTCAATATGTTCCTGAATGCTGGAGATATTCCGGATGCCTTCGGTACCATCTGTTAACCAAAGTTTGTTACCTGTTTTAATAGGTTCCAAGTAATCTTTTACGATCGAATGATTCAGCACTCCTTCTTTTGGGATTGGGCGGGTAAGCAGATTAAATGCAATAGAATCTGATGAAGAAGGTGTAAATTTTGGGGTAGCCTTTTTTATTGCAGTAGCTGTTGTCTGAAAACGACGAGGCGTTTCAGGAATCACCATGACTGCAGGCTTATTTACGTTAAGTTGAATTGAATCATTCTTAGTTGAAATAATGGTTTCACCTTGCGTCGACGTTGTATCTTGGTATATAGTGTGTTGATTGTTGCCCCTGCCCATGCTTTTAAACTTTGTGCAAAAATAATAAAATTGTGATTTACAAAGCTGCAATATTAAAGGCATCCTGACGCCAAGGGCTGGATGCTTTTATGCCAGGCAGCACATCTTCCGCTTTATCTACTACCGTAAATATCTCGGTGTGTTCTTTTCGCATAAAGTTTTCATCGGCCATTTTTTGAAGCATTTCTATTAAGGGATTAAAAAAACCATTGGTGTTTAATAGAATAACAGGTTTAGTAAAAAGTCCCAGCTTTTTATTTGACAATACCTCAAACAGTTCTTCTAATGTGCCAGTGCTACCCGGAAGGGTAACAACCGCATCCACGTCTTTAACCAAAAGCTGTTTGCGTTCAGCCATGGTTTGTACGTGCAACATATCCTCAACGCCTTTATGTTCCCATTCTACTTCAACCATAAAGGTTGGTATAATACCTCTTACTTTTCCATTGTGTTTTAGCATACTGTTGGCAATAGTACCCATTAGGCCTACCGCACCACCACCATAGTTCATGGCTATATTATTCTTTGCAAAATATTCGCCTAACTTTTCAGCTTCTGCAATATATTGTTGATCTACTTTTGTGCTGGAAGCACAAAACACACAAATTCTTTTAATTTCATTCATAACATTTATATACTATCGCCCACACACCATGCGGCTGCGCCAAATAAAATAAAATCTTTTAATAATGTTTGTCCTATCTTTGATAATTCAGGAAACCCATATCCTGATAGCCACACTATCTGAGAAGTAAATAACAATGAAATACTAAATAAAAACATTAATGTGGCACCTATTCCTCCCCAAAATGAAAGTGCCCGGGAAATGGGTCTTAGCATTATAAATAAGCCAATCACAATTTGCAGATAAGCAACAATGTGATTCAGTGCATAAGGAGTAAGGTATTTAAAAAGCCACGACAGATAGCCACCTGATATTAATTGATGAGTGTACTCTGCTTCAGAGTTTTTAAATTTTAAAAATCCTAGCCAAATAATTACTATTCCTAAACCATATCTAAGAATAAAAATACCTACTGTTTTTAGTAGCTTGCTAATAAAATTCTTCATAGGATGATATATTGTTAGTTTATATGATCGATTGCTCTCGGTGTGCGAGATTTATCACTTACCTTTTGAAGGTTTTACGCATCATATTTATTTTGTTTCGAATATAAGTAATTATTGTTTTTAATTTCAACAACACCTGTATCTTATTTCGCTAAATTATTTAAGTCGCAATTTGGCACTCTTAAATAGTAGGTATGCTTCCCTGATTTACTTTAAGATCGTTTGCCATCTATTCATCAGGTTGGATGTGGGAATATTTTTTTTGTCTCTTTACCGGATGATCATTTAAATTGCTGATTTTTGTCTATGCTTAAGTTCAACCCTTTTTTTCTGATTTTTATATTTTATGGTAAGGTTTGGTTGTGCTTATTTTTTTATAGGCAAAAGTTAAGATTAATTAAGAGCATATGATCATTAGAACAACACTTTTTTTATAATTTTGCACCATGATTTATATAATTCTACTCATATTCATAGCATTGTTTGTGGCTTGGTTGCTTTCCAATAAACCAAAAGGAACAGAAGAGGTTGAAGAGGAAGTCAAAGACATCCCGGATGATTGTTGTGGTGCACATGAAGTTTGCGAAGCTGACAGTCTTTTAAGTTCAAATGACAATGTGGAATATTATAACGATGAAGAACTCGATCGGTTTACTGGAATGCAGGCTGATGAATATTCGGATGAGGCTATAGAAGAATTTCGTGATGTGTTGTATACACTTGAGGAGCGCGAAGTGGCGGGATGGATGAAAAGTATTCAGTTAAGACAAGTGCATCTACCTGCGATTATACGCGAAGAAGCATTAATGATTGTGGGGGAAAGAAGAGAAAGATAATTTTTATACATTTGGGTAGTTTATTCTAATAACCCATATGAAATGAGCCATGAGAAAGCGATGTGGCCATTAATATAAAAATTATAGGCACATGAAAAAATTATTAATTACTTGTGTATTATTTGTTGCCATTGTTTTTGGTTCAATCGCTCAAGATTCTTCCTTATTGTGGAAGGTCTCCGGGAATGGAATAGAAGAACCTTCGTATATCTTTGGTACTATCCATCTCATTTGTCCTCAAGATTATAGTATGCGGGATGAAATAAAGAATGCCTTTGCCAGTGTCAGTCAGGTTTATCTTGAATTAGATTTTGATGATCCTCAGATGATGCAGAAAATGATGGGTATGGCACTGCTTACCAATGGAAAAACAGCCAAAGATTATCTTACTGACGATGAATATCTGCTTTTAGATGCGAAATTTAAAAGTAAAATAGGTGTAGGAATGGCTCAGCTGCAGAATATGAAGCCTATTATGTTGCTTTCTATGAGCTATATGTCTATGCTTTCTTGTCAACCAATGTCTTTTGAAACTATATTTGCAAATATGGCTATAGAGCAAAGTAAAGAGGTGCTCGGTCTGGAGACTGTAGAATATCAAATGGGTGTTTTTGATGAGATACCCCTTGATGAGCAATATGATATGATTGCTGATATGATGAGGCAAGAAGATAAAGCCTTGAATGAATTTCAGGATTTAGTAGCTGTGTATAAGCAAGAAGATATTGAGGGCTTATTAAAGTTAATGGAGGATAGTGAGTGGAGCATGGATGATTATGTTGATGCTATGATTAATAAGCGAAATAAGGAATGGGCGGATAAATTTGATATGATTGCTAAGGAGAAATCAACTTTTTTTGCCGTTGGTGCCGGTCATCTCGGCGGAAAGAAAGGTTGGCTTCAATTACTTAAAGACAAAGGGTATACGGTGGTTCCGATAAGAAAATAGTTACATATTGACCTTGAGCAATGCCTTATGTTTAAATTAGGAGAAATGGAGCATTCCTTGATTTGTATGAGGCTTTTTTGTATGTTCACTGGCAATCTGGCTTTTTAGATCCGGTATTGCTACAATAGCGGGATAACTATTTGCTCTTTTAATAGACCTTAGTAAATAAGGCATGTGCTGATGTATATGATTGAAATATAATTTTCTGTAATCACTATGTGGTATAGGCTGCTTATTTTTGTAATTTAACTACTTGTCTGATGAATTTTAATGTTCACCTATGAACAATGAAATAAAAATAATAGAACTTCCCAAAATTAAGGACCTTAGAGGTAACCTTAGTTTTCTGGAAGACAATAAGCAGGTTCCTTTTAAAATTCAAAGAGCATATTGGATATATGATGTCCCTGGAGGAGAGGAAAGAGGAGCCCATGCTTTTGCAAATACTACTGAATTTGTTTTGCCTTTATCAGGAGGATTTACTGTGGAAACCATCAGGGGAGAAGAGCACCAAAACTTTGTGTTAAGTAATGTCCATTGTGGTTTGTTACTTCCTGCTTTTACCTGGCGCAAATTTTCAAACTTCCTGTCCAATAGCATTTGCTTGGTTGTTAGTGATACAAAACATGAGGATTGCGAGTATATACGTGATTATCTTACATATTTCAGTTTGTTTAAAAAGCAAGTGAATGACTAAAGTTGAGCATTGTCAAATCATCAATATTAAAAAAATAAGTTCTCATAAAGGATCTTTGTCTGCTGTTGAATCGGATGTTTGTATACCATTTAATATTAAGCGAATATACTTTACTTATGATATACCTTCAGGTGCTGAGAGGGGCGGCCATGCACACATTCACCAACACGAAATTGTCATAGCGGCAAGTGGTAGCTTTGAAGTTGTATTAGATGATGGATTTAATAAGAATACGATTTTCTTAAATTCTCCTAATAAAGGCTTACATATTATGCCGGGAATATGGAGGGAGCTGAAAAATTTTAGTACAGGCAGTGTTGTGCTTGTAATGGCTTCGGATGTATATCAGGAGAGTGATTACATTAGAGATTATATTGAATTCGAAAGAAGTATATGATTGAAGTAGTTAAATATACAAGCGATAAAAAAAAAGAGTGGAACGAGTTTGTTGATAAAGCAAAAAATGGCACTTTTCTTTTTAAACGGGATTATATGGAATATCACTCCGATAGGTTTAATGACTATTCCGTTCTTTTGTATCAAAAAAATCATTTATTGGCTATTTTTCCTGCCAATATTAATGGTCAATCGGTGTATAGTCATCAGGGTTTAACCTTTGGGGGCTTACTATATGATTATGCCACTAAGAGCAATGTTGTTGCCTCTTGTTTTGAATCGTTAAATACCTTTTTGAAAAATAAGGGTATTCACACCGTAATATATAAGTCAATACCCCAGATATATAAAAGTCATATAGGGCAGGAAGATGAATATTTTATGTTTCTGCTTCAAGCCAAAGAGGTTTCTTGTAAGTTGTCTTCGGTGGTTGATCTGTCGCAAGAAACAGCCATATCAAGAAACAGAATAAGAAATAGTCGTAAGGCCAAAGAAATAGGGGTTGAGGTTTTAGAGAGTGATGATTTTAGGTCTTTTTGGAAGATAATGGAACTTAACCTGAGTGCAAAATACAATGCTTCGCCTGTTCATACTTACAAAGAAATGACATTGCTTAAGTCCCGATTCCCGAATCATATCAAGTTGTTTCATATAAAAAAAGAGAATAGTTTGCTTGGGGGTGCAGTTATTTTTCTTTTTAATAATGTGGTTAAGGTGCAGTATGCTCATGCTAACGAAATAGGGAAGAAGTTGGGGGCTATTGATTTATTCTATTTTTATTTAATGGAAGAATTTAAAGATAAGCAGCGGTATCTCGATTTTGGTTCTTCCAATTTGGATTCAGGCAGGATATTACAAAGCTCTTTGTTAAATCAAAAAGAAGGATTTGGAGCTAGAGGGGTAATCAATAATATTTATCAATACTCAACGGACAGTGACTTTAGCTAATTTTTGAAGACCAAAAGTCCAGATATTTTTTTGCAACCTTAATATAGTCATGATGTTTTACCGCAAACTCTCTTGTTTTTATTGCTTGTTCTACCAGTGTGTCTTTATTCAAAATCAAACTCTCAAGTTTTTTAAATAATTCATCCTTATTCATGGGTAATTGAACAATGGGTTTGTTTTCTTTTTCTCCCATTATATGGTATAATTCACTACTTCCACAGCCTGCCAATATTAATCCTTTTGACATAGCCAATACCCCATTTAGTCCATAGCCATAAGCATAAAGTTGATCGCATAAAACATGAGAATCGTTTAGTAAGTTTTGATATTCATCAAAGGGTATAGAATCAACAATATTTAAGGTAACTTGATTGGGGTATTTTTTCTTCAGTTGCAACAAAGCTTTTTCAATGACGTCAGTACCCTTAAGTACTTGCCGGTATTTATAATGACCCAGAAAAAAGGATACTTTAGATGAGTTATTGGTGATTGTATTGCAAAAAGGGATCGTGTCGGTTTGGATGGGCATAGGAATAAAGGTTAATTTGTCACTGTGTTTTTGGCGATAAGCCAACTCATATTCAGCGCAACAAGCAATAATTCCTTTAGCACATTGAGCCATTTTTTCATTTAGTTTTTTGTAATCGTTTTGTAAGCAACGTAGTACATTATAACTAATAAATTCGTCGTGCAGAAGGTGTTTTTCGTTAAAGATGGATCTGGGGAAACCGCCCTCCATGCCATATTTCACGTAAAAGTAGTCATCCCCGAAAGCTCCTAAGAAAATGTTTTTATTAAAGAGATTAAGGAAAGAGAAAAATATTTTGTTTTTATTGGGTAATGTCTCTAAAAAATTGGGATTGATGAATTGTACAATATCATAGCCAATAAACCTATGCAACTTAGAAAGAATAAATAAAAAAGATTTAATTCTTCTGAAACGCCCTTGATAATTAAAGTCGATATCTCTTGGGTAATTTTTCCAGCCACAGCCTTCTGATGCTACAGTAACATCATGTCCAATTTTACGTAATCCTTCAGCCAGATTATGATGTAAGCCGCTATATTCACCAAGGAGTAATATCTTCATAATCAATTTACAGTCTATTGTTATACGATGCGTGAACCTAGTGTTTTTTTCCTTCGGCCATGTGCAATGATTGTGTGAAAGTATAAAAAATGATTCTATTTTAGTATTAAATATTAACTTTTGGAGTTTTGCAATGGGAGCATGTACATTTTAGTGTTTGTATTTAAATAGTTTTAAATATCTTCGTGTAAATGAGGAATGAAAATGAATTGAAAAAAAGAACGATAATCGAACTTTTTAAGGAAAGTAGTTTATTAAAAACTACTTTAAAAAATGCATCTCATGTGGTGGTTCGTTTCATTCTTGGCTTTTTGAATATTAAAATACTAGCCTATTTAGTTGGACCAGCCGGAATGGCCATGGTAGGACAATTTCAGAATTTTTTGCAATTGGGGGCTAATATATCCGGTTTGGGTTTTAGCAATGGTATTGTTAAAAATATTTCTCAACATCAGGAGTCTCCGTCAAAACAGCATCTAATTATTTCAACAGCCCTTGTTGCTGTGTTTATATGCGCTTTATTAGTTGGAATTGCTGTATTAATTGGAGCTCACTTCTTTTCGGTTTATATATTTAAATCAGATGAGTATGTGTCTATTGTTAGGTTTTCCGGTGTCTATTTTATCAGTTCCTCAATAGTCGTAATTTATATGGCTTTGTTAAATGGCCTAGAAAAATTAAGCAGGTTCATTAAGATAAATATACTTCTAAGTACAAGTGGTTTTGTTATTGCCTTATTGGCTATTTATACCTACCAACTTCAGGGGGTGCTATGGGCTCAACTTTTTTTATTCTTAGTTGCTTTTATCCAAGTTATTATAGTTCTTAAGCATTACTTTAAAGGGAAAAAAATTGTGTTTTCGTTTGTGGCACTTTCTAGTTTAAGTAATTATGGTATTATGGCCTTGGTTTCCGGTGTCCTGGGACCTTTAACTTATTTTGTTATACGTAGAATTATCGCGAATGCTCTTTCGTGGGAAGTTGCCGGTATGTGGGAGGGACTTAATAAAATAAGTACTAATTACATTGCTCTTGTGTCTATGTCATTTAGTTATTATTTTTTACCCACTTTTTCCCGTCTTACAAATTACACCGAGATTAGAAGTGAGATAAAGAGGTCCTTAGTAATTTTAATTATAGTGCTTATTTGTGGTGCTTTAGGTGTTTATTGGACAAAGGGTTTTATTATTCAATTACTGTTTACCAATCATTTTAAGTCCATGGAAGGATTGTTTTTTTGGCAAGTAGTTGGTGATTTTTTCAAAATCTTAAGTTGGGTAATTGGCTATTTGTTTATTGCCAAAGAGAAAGTGAAAATTTATTTATATACAGAAATAAGTTCTTCTCTGTTACAAATTGGGATGGCATACTTTTTCATCAATGCAGGATTTAATATAACAATGTATTATGGTCTGGAAAATATGATTTATTTTGGCATCATGCTGGGTTGCTATCATTGGTATTTTGGCAAGCGGTAAAGCAGGATAGTGATTTTATTTTCCGTCGGCTGAGGTTAAATGAAAATCATAGCCTGCCTGAGCCAATAAATCTTTGAGTTTCATTCCCCATATTAAAAGCTGTCTGGGCAGAAAAACTGCTATTCGCTGGGGAATGGTTATATTGCTCATGTGAATTCCCTGCCTTGCTTGTTTGGCTTTGGTGTAATCAGATGATATTTTATATTTTACACACTGAGTATAGCGGAAAAAGTCCATAAATTTTTTAAGATCTTCGCGTTCCGCTTCCTCTTTTTTGTACTTTTTCCAATCTAATGTTTTTTTTCCAGTAAAGTTAGAATCAGATATCCTATTGGATCCTTGGGTGTTATATCTGAGCGTGATGGTGTTTTTATAGGCAAGAGGAACTTGTAAGGCTAAGCGAATGTAAAAATCGATATCTTCTTCATAGTCCATCTCTTCATCAAATCCACCAAGCTTAATAAATAGTGATTTCTTCACGCAAATGCAACAAATATGAGTTAGCCATTGTGTTCTGTTGAGTAAAAAAAAGTTATCAATTAGACCTTGCCATCCGACAGGCCACTTTTTATATAAGATACTGGGGAATTCGGTCCCTCCTTTTATAATTGTAGAATACGTAGTAGCGAACCAACTTTGATCTGGAAAAGTGTTTATTAATTGTTTTAAGGTAGTGAGATGGTTGGGCTGCCAAAGATCATCTGCATCTAAAAAAGTAAGGTATTCATATTGTGCATAATGAACACCTAAATTTCTGGCAGCAGGGAGACCTCTGTTTTCTGTGTGATAAATCTCGATTCGATTATCCTGATATCGTTTAACAACTTCAACACTTCCGTCAGTACTTCCATCATTAATTATTATCACTTCAAACTCATTAAAGTCTTGACATAATAGTGATTCAAGAGTTTTAGCAACATCTTTTTCTTTATTGTATAATGGGATAATGACAGAGAACAAGGTCTTTTATTATTTTAGTAAATACAAATGCAAATTTAGCTAAAAGGTTAATGTAAGATGTGTTGATCCATTTTTTTCTGGCGTAAATTATATTTCCCCTTCATCGGCAAAACTATAAAAACCATTATCGGTGACAATCACATGATCTAATATAGGAATATCCATCGTCTTACCGGCTTCCTTTAGTTTTTTAGTAATAGATTTATCCTGTTCGCTGGGTTGTTTTTGTCCGGAAGGATGGTTGTGGCAAAGTATAATGGAAGAAGCTAATTGCTCGATGGCCGATTTCATAATCAGTCGTGTGTCGATCACTGTACCTGATATTCCTCCTTGACTAATTTTTTGTGAAGAAAGAACCTTATTGGCGCGATTGAGAAGGATAATCCAAAATTCTTCATGGGGGAGATCGCCTAATAGAGGATGCATTAATTCATAGATATCGCGACTACTCTGTATTTTTTGTTTCTCTCTGGCGTCACTTAGTTTTCTTCTGCGGCCTAATTCTAAGGCTGCAACTATGCTAATAGCCTTTGCTTCTCCTATACCTTTGTAGTTGCGTTGTAGCTGTTCAATGGTGGTTCTGCCTAATTCATTAAGGTTGTTATGAACGTCGTAAAGGATGCGTTTAGCTAATTCAACAGCCGACTCTTCACGGTTGCCTGAGCCTATGAGTATGGCAATTAATTCAGCATTGGAAAGACTGGGAAGGCCTTTACTAAGGAGCTTTTCTCTGGGACGGTCTTCTACAGACCAGTTTTTTATGCTTAATTTACGGTAGCTCATTTACTTAATGTTTAACAGTAAGTAAATGTTTTAATGGCTAAATGTCAAATTTAAAGCACAAAAAAACCTTCACGTTAAAACATGAAGGTACAATTACGTACTCCGTAGGGGAATCGAACCCCTGTTACCAGGATGA
>JBFHKL010000140.1:0-10727 GCA_041595375.1 Saccharicrinis sp. | reverse complement strand
ATATCCACATAATCATCTTCAATAATAGGAATAGAACGATTGATTAAAGGCACCAACACTCTTTTTCCTTTCAGATGTTTAAAACGCTCATCGTTAGGGTTGATACAAATAGCCGTATCTCCTAAAATAGTTTCAGGACGTGTAGTTGCAATGGTTACATGCCCTTCCTCGCCTTCAATTTTATAAAGGAGATAATATAATTTTGAATGTTCTTCTTTGTAAACAACTTCTTCATCGGAAACAGCAGTTAAAGCGTCCGGATCCCAGTTAACCATGCGAACCCCGCGATAAACCAGCCCTTTTTCATACAATTTTACAAAAGTATCGATAACAGCTTCGCTACGGGTCTCATCCAATGTAAAACAGGTTCTGTCCCAATCACATGAGGCACCTAATTTTTTCAATTGCTCCAGAATAATACCACCATGCTTATCGGTCCAGTTCCACGCATGTTTTAAAAACTCATCGCGGCTTAAATCACTCTTTTCAATACCCTCCCCTTTTAACTTGTTTACTACTTTTGCTTCTGTAGCAATAGAGGCATGATCGGTACCAGGAACCCAGCAAGCATTTTTACCCATCATACGGGCACGACGTACTAAAATATCCTGAATGGTATTATTCAGCATATGCCCCATATGTAGTACCCCTGTAACGTTTGGCGGTGGAATGACGACTGTGTAGGGCTCTCTTTCATCCGGTTCTGAATGAAAATATTTCTGCTCCATCCAATACTTATACCACTTGTCCTCCGTTTCGGCGGGATTGTACGTACTTGCTAATTCCATGTTATATAATAGATTTACAGACAAAAAACAAAAGACTAAAGACACCTATTCACCTACAAGTATGCTCCTTTAAATCCATTTGCTCATATCCAGTTTATTTTTCCTTTTTATTTAAGGTGCAAAAATATAAAAAATACCAAAGCGTAAAACACGGAGTTAGAAAGAATACATTAATTTACCTTTCTGTACCCTTTAGGTTCTGGTGGTACTTCAGCAGTAACATCCTTATAAAATTCTGAATTATCTTTTAAAATCTTCTCCACCAACAACTTTGAGCAATCATCGTAAGCCAAAGTATGCCACAAACCGTAGTAAGTATCATTATCAACGATTAACAATCCATAATCAGCACAAAAATAATACGCTGTTTCCTCATCACTTGAAGTTATCTGGTCATAGTAATACTTAAAAACAGTAAACTGGTCCCCATTTATAAAAAAGTCTTTTTTTAATACCAATGGACATGGATGGTTAAATATCAACATAGTATCCATACGATTCTTATGTTGTTTAAAACAATAAATCCACTCGTTTTGCTTATTTGCTGCTGTTTTATAGCTCAAGCATATAGTATCCTGCCTGAATTGTTTTTGAGATATCCAAGTATTGGTTTTTACAATACTATCTTTTGAGTAAATAGAATAGTAGAAAACTTCAACCGATAAACTTAGATTCTCTTTGTTTTTATCTATCGACAAAATGGTATGCTCATCATTTGCCAAGACACTTGTAAATGCTTCTTTTTCCACATTTTTGCCATGACATAGTGGTGGTTCCTGAGAAAAAAGTGCGAAACTCACAAAGAAACTAAACACGAGAAAGAATAGTTTCATAAAATCAATGGTATAAAGTTAGTCATATTATAAATCTAAGCTTAGTCTAAAGCCCCATCTTTTATACTCCAACTCCTCAAAACCGGCAAATACCCCCACATTCATTAGTAAAAAAATCTGACTAATACCATACCCCACTTCATTGTAATTTTTAAAATTGGCCTGTGTTAGATGATGGAAATAGAGGTTTTCATTCCACAGTTTATCTTGTAAAAAGGGAATGTTTTTAACCAGTAAATAAGGCGTAGAATAGTTAAAATGCCCCTCCACATACCATTGGTTGGTACTTTTCTCATAATCATTGAGCAGATTAAAGTTTTGCGTCCAATCCTTAAACGACACCGGAAATTCATGGGTATTAAAATGCGTGTAATTGGCGAAGTGCATAGATGAATTATTGAAATAATAACCTGCTCTTAGATGATAATTTAAAGCGTACATAAAACTCCATTCCAGTTCCTGATCGATACTCAGTTCAAGCAAATCATAATGCGAAGTAGTATTGAGTACACCATCTAATCCCCTTCGATACAAGGCTGTAAAGGTAGGATAATCAGAATGGATCATACGTTTTTTACCCTTATCAATCCTATAAAAATATTTAGGTGTATATTTTAATTTCGACTCTACATACAAACTCTTTTTCCCATCAAATGCACTGGCATCAATACCATTAATATTATTATTCTCTAGGTAATCACGCTTAGGGTATCCAAAGGAGTAATCGGTATTGTTTACAAGACGATCAATATTCTGGTATTTAAAAATAAAATTAAACTCCAAACCATTAGCTAAATCAGTACGCGCCCTACCCTGAATATAATTATCCTGATACAGGCGCATATAGTTTTCTTTTAACAGTAATGAAGTAGCTGTATTGACAAAAGGAGCTATCCCTGTTTCTTCATTAAAATCCTTACTCCACTGACCTGCATACAGGGTAAACATGGTATGCGACACATGGTCGAAATGAAATTTTGTATCTACATTCCAGTTAAATTTTTCGCGGTTAATAGCATATTTAAACGAAGGAGTGATATCGAGCCTGCTTTTTCGATCGTTATTAAAATAAAAACGTACATCAAAGTTTTGCATCAGTAACCAACCATCCACACTATTAAATCCAAAATTATTAGGATTTAATAAGCCTTTGTAACTAAAGGTAATGGTTGAATCGGCCAGGTAATACATTTTTCCGGCCAGGACATTACCTAGGAATACCATTTTTTTAGGTTTTTCCTCCACGTTCACACTATCAGTCTCCATCCCTGCCAATGCCAGTGTTAGAGAATCTTTCAAACCAAAACTTTCCACCTCCTTTTTGCTTAGAGGAATAGGTCTTATTTTATTCCAATCCAGACTATCGGCAGGAACTCTATCATCTTTGATTATTTTATAGGTACTATCTCTGGATTCCAGTTCCAGACCTCTGGTCATTTGTTCCATTCCCTGATTTTCTTTTTCCATCAGGCGAGAGAGCTTCACCATCTCTCTGTTATTTAAATCCTCTTTTTGTAGTAAAGCCTCTATTTTCTGTTGATTCTTATTCAGAACGGCTTCACTAGCTTCTTCCTGCAATTCCTCTTCTTGTTCCATTTCGGCATAGGCCATTTTAAGAGAAGTAGGTACAGGTAATTCATCATTTAAATCTACCTCTTCATATTTTACTGAGCCCCCGTAATTGGCAGTAACATTGAACCCCATAGTTTTCACATCCACATCGAACTGATGGCTTACAGGCAGCCAGGCTTTTCCTTTTACCTGCTCCTGAACTTGTTTGATATGTATTTTCCCAAAAAACTGCTTATTCACTAAATCAACAGAATGCAGGTTCCAGAGTTTGTCAACAATATAAATATAGCCTTCAAACAATTTTTGGTTCTTACGCTTAGGTGTAACCTTAATCTTATTAATATAATATTCATCCTGACGAAAGAATCCTTCATACCTAAACTTATAAAAAGAAAATGCTTTGCGCGAGAGTGGAGTTACAGCCAGCTCATTATCCGAATCGTAAAAGCTATAATTCAAATAACCCAGCACCTCCTCTTCGCTATCATTGGGGATAGTTGAACGCTTTGAAATTTGCCTATGCTCAAATTTATTAGGGGCATTAAAGATTATTTCATTCACCGATTCGGCTACATAAGTTTCTCCCTGAACAATACCTTCCTCTTTTAACTGTTTACGGAACAAAGCCGGTACTTTGTTCATATCAAAACCACCTTTTAAATATACATTGGATTTATAGTGCTTAACCTGCCGTAAAAAATAAGGTGCTAGGCTGATTGCTTTGCGCATAATAGGATAAGCTGGATCTTCATTCCCTGAAAAAACCCTTACCTCCTTTATCTGATAATCCTGATGTTTTAATACAATATCCTTTACCTGATTAACCCGGGTCATCGTTATTTTTTCCTGCACTCTGGCAAACCCTAAGGCCTGAAATGATATCAAATAAGTTCCCGGACTTAAATTTAGGCTATATTCACCTGATATATTTGTTGTTGTGCCTGTGGTTAATTCTTTGATGTAAATAGACGCAAAAGGAATGGTTTCGCCATCGCCCGATTTAACAACACCACTTAATTGCTGGGCTTGTGAAAATAAACTAAAAGTCAATAAAAGAAATAGCAATACGCTACGACCTGGAATAAAATACTTCATGCAGTTTATCAATAATGGTTTAGATTTCTACCAAAACTAAAAATATAATCACATAAAATTGTATAAAGTTTCAAATTAACCAGGATTTAACAATTAATGAAATAAAAACGCACAAAAATATATGACAAACGACAGGTTTTTACTTAATTTGCAGTCGAATTATAAATAAACACGTATGCCATCTATTTCAAAAAGAGGTGTAGATATGCCCGCCTCTCCTATACGAAAATTAGTTCCTTATGCAGATAAGGCTAAAGCCAGAGGAATTCATATTTATCATTTAAATATTGGACAACCAGATATAGATACCCCTGAGGTGGCGATAGATGCCGTAAGAAATATCGATAGAAAGATATTGGAATATAGTCACTCTGCCGGGCTATTGGAATACCGTCAGAAACTGACTCATTACTATAAAAAATTTAATATCGATGTAACTTCTGATGATGTAATGGTAACAACCGGAGGTTCTGAGGCATTTCTACTGACCTTTTTTGCCTGCTTTAACCCTGGCGATGAAGTCATCATACCTGAACCTTTCTATGCCAATTACAATGGCTTTGCTACCGTTACAGGAATCAATATTAAACCAATTACCTCCAGGTTTGAAGATGGTTTTGGCTTGCCTCCTATTGAGGAATTCGATAAACTGATCACTTCTAAAACAAAGGGTATTTTTATATGTAACCCTAACAACCCAACCGGATACTTATACTCTGAGGATGAACTAAATAAGCTCAAGGAAATTGTCTTAAAAAATGATTTGTTTTTATTGTCGGATGAAGTATATCGGGAATTTTGTTATGATGATCATCCTCATATCTCAGCTCTTACACTGGAAGGTTTAGAAGATAATGTGGTATTGATTGATTCGGTTAGCAAACGATACAGCGAATGTGGTATAAGGATAGGAACACTGGTAAGTAAGAATAAGCAAGTTATTGCCTCGGCAATGAAAATAGCACAAGCCAGACTGAGTCCTCCTTTATTAGGTCAAATTGTAGCATGTGCATCGCTGGATGCATCACAGGAATACTCTGATACGGTTTACAACGAATACTTAAAACGCAGAAACACCTTGGTAGAGGGATTAAATAAAATACCCGGTGTAAAATCTTTAGTCCCTAAAGGGGCATTTTATACCATGGCTAAATTACCTGTTGACGATTCCGATGATTTTTGCCAGTGGATACTCAGCGATTTTTCCTATGAAAATGAAACAGTAATGATGGCTCCCGGATCAGGTTTTTATAGTAGTCGTTATTTAGGTAAAGATGAAGTGAGGATTGCCTATGTTTTAAGTGAGGAAAAACTAAAAAGAGCACTCTTGATTTTAGAAAAAGCATTGGAAGCGTATCCCGGAAGAAAAAAAGGGATCAGTGCTAAGGAAACAATACCTACTACAATTGCATAAGTCAACTATTACATTAATTATATCAAAGCTTTATTTCTTTAGTTGGAAGTAAAGCTTTTTTTTAGCAATCAAATGTAGTCCCTTTGGTTTACTAACACTGAGTAAAAACAACTCTTCGGTTGACTATTATTAGAACGCATAAAGTCTCCCGAAGAGTGCAATTCTTTAATTAAATCTTCTCGGTTTCTCTTACCGCGTATATTTTTTTCTTTTGCGACTCAAAGTTAGTACGCATCAACAGATCTAAAACAATCCCCATTAAAAGAAACTGAAATCCGGCTGAAAGGAATATTAATCCCGCAAAGATCAGTGGACGGCCCCATATATCCTCACCTAAAATTTTCAATATCAACAAATAGAAAAGCATTAATGCGCCTATAGCGAAACTACCTACTCCAAGAGGACCTAATAAATGCATCGGTTTTTGTGCATATTTATTTCTAAAGTCCATCAATATCAAATCTGACACCACCTTAAAAGTACGCGACAAACCATATTTCGACACCCCACTAACCCTAGCTCTATGATTCACGGCTATCTGCTCTACCCTGGCTCCTTCGTTAATAGCAAAAATAGCAATAAAGCGATGCATTTCGCCATACAAAGGAATCTCCTTGGCTATATTTGCTTTAAATACTTTAATGGCACATCCGTTGTCAATGATATTTGTTTTTGAAACCCTACGAACAATAGAATTGGCAATTTTAGAAGGTATTTTACGCAAAAACATATCATCCTGACGTTTAGCCCTGATACCTGTTACCAAATCACAGTTCTTCTGCTTTATGATATCCATCATCCTGATTAAATCGGCAGGATCATTCTGAAGATCTCCATCCAATGTGGCAATAAAATCACCTGTAGCATAATCAATACCCGCCTTAAGAGCAGGACACTGGCCATAATTTTTTCTTAGCTCAATTAGCACTACATTTTTGTCTTTTTGCTTCTTAATCTCCTGAACTGTATTGTCCTTTGAGCCATCATCAATCAATATAGTTTCAAAATCATATGCTGATGGTTTTAATGCATCATAAACCTGTTGCACCAAAGGAGCAATATTCCCCTCTTCATTGTACACGGGAATAAC
The DNA here is from genome assembly GCA_041595375.1 of Saccharicrinis sp. Lineage (GTDB taxonomy): Bacteria > Bacteroidota > Bacteroidia > Bacteroidales > Marinilabiliaceae > Saccharicrinis. The sequence goes on along the minus strand of JBFHKL010000140.1, from coordinate 3,935 downwards.
TACAGAAATTTTCATGTTTTATAATTTTATTTTCATTTGCCATATGCAACACCCCAATTGCAATCATCTTTCAGTGTGTAAGGCATTTTACGGGGGTGTTTGATATGTGTAAATATTTTTCAAATACCCAATAACCTACTCACCCGAATTTATTTCGGAGAACGTACCAATATAGTTTTTTCTGTGATAAAAAACTCCTTTGGCTCGTTTTATTAGCTATTCAATTACATGGTATTAATTAATTTTTAAAAGATAAATATTTTCAAGATCACTATCACGAGTTGCCGGATTTAAAAAGGCAGGCGACATTCGCGAAATTAATCTGTGTTTAAATACTTTTTCCTCTCCTATTCTGCTAGCAAATAACTCTCGAACCTCATCTATCCCCTTTTTATCGGTAACTAACCAAAAATATTTCTCTTTCTCTAATCCATATAAGTCCTCTTTTTCTTTGACCCAATGCGATATTTTTTTAGGATAAAAATACGTTTCAAACTGATTAAATTTATAGGTATAAAGCTCTTCCTCATCATTGGCTAATTTGTTATAGGCATCGCTTGCCCTTATTCCTCCATGATATTGAAAAGCGGTTGGAATAAAATGGGCGTTAATTACAAAATTGAGAACAATAGACGATATAGCCAAGGGAAGAACCAGTTTATAATAGGAGTTAACTTTGGGTCTCACAAAATAAATGACAGCAAGCAAGCCTGCTATGACAGTGATCCAAATAAAAAAGTTACTTGTTTTAAAAATAAATGCAATGGCTAAAAATACCACAATCCATATTAATACTAACATCAGATTGCGTGTACTGTAGAACCACTTTAAATTGATACTTCCTGTTGTTTGAGAGATATTTTTATCGAGAAACTGGGCTATTATAATGGATAAAAATGGAACTACGGGAAAAAAATAATGAGGCGCTTTTTGACTGGCAATGGACAATATCAAAGTATAAACCACCACCACAGAATAAGTTAAATATTCCGGGCGTTTAAACCGGTCGGCCTTTTTTGTAAATAATGAACCTATATGTTTACCGATGGTAACCAATGCATACAACGACCATGGCAGATAAATGTAAATCATGGTATGGAGATAAAAACTAATGTCACCATCAACCGTTTTATTATAAGAACCACTGATTCTGCCTACATTATTGGTCCAGAAGAAAAACTCGACTCCTTCCCAACCAAAATTATCATAATTTGTCTTTAAAGTGGGGAAAAGCACAATTGCGAGTATAGGCAAAGCCAACAACCAAACAGGATTAAAAATATTTTTCCAGTCTTTTTTTACTAACAAATGGCCACCAATAGCAAATACAGCAACAGCCAGTCCTATTGGTCCTTTGGTGATCATGGCCAAACCTAAAAACACAAAGCCTGAAATAAAATGAATGGCTTTTTTTTGATGTAAGAAATACATGATAAAGGTGATACCAATGATCACATTAGCTGTTAAAAGAGCATCGGTATGTAAATCGTTGTGATACAAAAACATCATTTCTGATGTTGTATAAACCAAAGCAGCCAGTTGAGCAACCTGCTTGCTGTAAAACAACGATGTTAATTTATACAAGGCAAATACACTAGCTAAGGAAAATAACAGCGTAGGTAGTTTAAAAGCAAATAACGATAATCCAAAAATATGAAAAGACAAGGTACTTAACCAGAAAATCAAATGAGGTTTTTGCAAATAATCATGCCCATGTATTTGCGGATGAAGCAAATCGCCATTCTCAAACATAATACGACTTACTGCTGCATATTTACCCGAGTCAATGCCTACTTCAGGAAACAAACCAATGACGTAAACAATGATTGCAGCCACAAATATACCTATGGTAATTCTTTTATTATCCATAACCTATTGTTAATATTTTGCGCAAATATAGAACAATATCATAAAGGAGAGGAAATAAATGTTTGTTGAGTTGAAAAAGTATACTACCTATTCTTAATTATAGCATCAAACGCTGCATCTAAACTCTGATTATTCTCAAAATCGTATAAGGTAAGCTCTCGCATACCATAATAACTCTCCCAATAATCCTGTAAGGCAGATATGTATTGCACCTCAGCATTATCTTTAGCCGTTTGCGATGAAACCAGTTTGAGCACATCCACCTGTCCTTTTTTAAAACGGGTAACGGTGAGTTGATAACTCTCCTGAGCTAAAGAGTCTGAAAAGGCTGCTGAAGCAACTTTTTCGCGCTGAATATTAAATTCCAAAGCCTGGGTAATCGTATTTAACTCAAATTCCTGTAGTGCTTTCTGAGCTGAAATCTCAGCCACTCTTTGCGCTGATTTGGCAATCTCAACATAGCCTTTTCCTTGACCCCAATCTAAAATAGGAATGGTTACATCTAAACTCACTACCTGATAATCCTCAAAATCGGATTTGTATACATTGGCTATTTCGCCATTCTCCGACTTATCATTGGTATAATCGTAACGTCCATCATCCTTACTTATACCATAATACAAACTCACATCTGCACTAAATCGATTATCTGCCTTAGCTTCTGCTACCTCTTCTTTAGCCTCTAATATCGATATCTCCTGTTCCAATATCGTCGGATTATTATTCAGCGCTTGCTTTAATGCCTCAGTTGCATTAATAACCAAATCAGGAACCTCACCAGGCAATACCACTTTTATACTAATGTCTTTCGGCAGCATTAAAAAGTTAAGTAATTCATCCCTTGATTTACGCAGGCTAAGTTTAGCCTCTTGCCAGTTGATATAATTATTGTTTTTACTTAACTTCAGATCTAACACCTCGTCTCTGGTTTGAGATCCAATCAGAAACCTTTTCTCGGCAATTTGTAATAAGGTATCTGTTTTATGATAATTATATTCTGCCAGCTTCATTTCACGCTCATCTAATGCCAGTTGAAAAAAATATTCTACCGTCATCCCATTCATTTCTTCTACCGATTCAATATATTCTCGTTTGGCTTTCTCATATTCCTTAGGTTCTATTTTCTTATCCCACTTAAACGAGTTATAAGCAAATAAATCCTGCGTATAACCAATGGATAAAGGCGTAGATGAATACTGAACATAATTGTAATCACCATAGTTTTGATACCGAGTTAAATCGGTATTTACATATAATGATCCTCCTGTGGCAGCTATATCCTGGGTAATATACAATGAGGCATCTGAAGTCATCGTTTCTGTACGGGCAAACTCGTATGATTGTGTTGATGAATTATAATAAAGTGAAGATGAGTTGTTGTAAGACAAAGCATCCGAATCAAAGGTTAAAGAAGGTAAAAAACCAGCCTTGAAAATTTTATAATCCCAATAGTCTTCGAGAAAATAGTTTTTATCTAGAAACGCTTGTAAAGACTGTGTCTGAGCTAAAAGCAAGGCATCATCTAGGGTTAACATTAGTTCTTTTTGGGCATATCCCGGCAAAAAAAGAAGCAACAACAAAGATGTAATGATGGATTTATTCATTGATTTCATTTTTATTGGCGCCGCCAAAAGGTATAATACCTTAAGGCTTGCCTTGTTAATTAACTTAGTTTTTAACTTAATGCCTGATGGACTTGCCCCAGGTTGTTTAACTTCCAAATCTTAGTTACGCTGAGATGCACTGAGCAAACTCAGAGATTCATAGAGTTTTTATTTATTCTCTGCGATACCTTTGTGGATCTCTGTGTAACTTTTTATTTCTTTCATTACTTATTTATTACGCGGAGATCCGCGGAGAAAACTCAGAGATACGCCGAGCTTTTTCATTTATTCTCTGCGTAGCTCTGCGATACCTTTGTGGATCTCTGTGTAACTTTTTATTTTATTAACTTCCCTACTCTATTCCATCTAATTTCATCATATTCGTTATGGCTATATAACACCATATTTGCTTTACCAATTATATGATCTTCTGGGACAAAGCCCCATGATCTAGAATCCATT
>JBFHKL010000139.1:0-10744 GCA_041595375.1 Saccharicrinis sp. | reverse complement strand
TAAAAAAAAGCCTTAAAGTTTATGTTTTAAAGGAAAAATTGATTTTTTTTACATCAGACTATTAAACAGTCTCTTGTTGCAATCAATCTAATACATGAACAATGGGAGATATAAATTGTCAAGGTGTTTTTTTTTGGTTCACAAATTTGCAATAAAACGGATTCTTTCATTTGAATCCGTTTTTTTATTTTCTGCCTTTTCAAAGCGAGCCTATTTCAATCTATAAAAGCATTTTTTTTAGCATCAAATATTTACTAAGCGTAAAATAAGCCATTTAGAGGCACCAAAATATATTTCTTTTCACCTGTTGATAAAAGAATTACCATAAAAAATACCTTTTAGCTATATTTGGGAAATTTCTAATATCAGTGCAACGCAAGAACAATAATTAAAACACACTAAGATATGTCTCAACAGTATTCTGAAGATGCCATTAGAACTCTCGATTGGAAAGAACACATCCGTAAGCGACCAGGTATGTATATAGGTAAGCTTGGAGATGGTTCCTATGCTGACGATGGTATCTATGTATTACTAAAAGAGGTGATGGACAACTCCATTGATGAATATATGATGGGGTATGGAAAAAAAATCGAGGTCTCTGTTCAGGATGGGGAGGTAAGCATTCGGGACTACGGACGCGGTATACCTCTGGGAAAAGTGATAGATGTGGCTTCAAAAATGAACACTGGAGCCAAATACGACTCTAAAGTATTTAAAAAATCCGTTGGTTTAAACGGGGTTGGTATTAAGGCCGTTAATGCCTTATCATCCACTTTTACAGTTATCGCATTTCGCGAAGGACAATGTAAAAAGGTAGAATTCTCACGAGGAAATGTAGTTACCGAATACGACATCCAAGCTTCTTCTGAAGAAAACGGAACCTTTGTTAGCTTTAAACCGGATACTGAAATTTTTGAGAAATACGTTTATCATCATGAGTATATTGAACCTCTGCTGAAAAATTATACGTATCTGAATGCGGGCTTAAAACTCAATTACAATGGAACAGTCTACCATTCAAAAAATGGCTTGCTAGACCTGTTAAACGAAAACATGACCTCTCCGGGCAATTACCCGCTTATACAATTAAAAACCGAAGACTTCGAAGTTGCATTTACGCATGGCAATCAGTACGGCGAAGAATATTATAGCTTTGTTAACGGACAGCATACCACACAAGGAGGAACTCATCAGCTGGCCTTTAGAGAAGCACTGGTGAAAACCATTCGTGAGTTTTACAACAAAAATTTCGATGTCTCGGATATTCGCACAGGTATTATTGCTGCCATCAGCATTAAAATCGAAGAACCTGTTTTTGAATCTCAAACAAAAACCAAGTTAGGTTCTAAAGATATGGGACCCAATGGACCATCGGTAAGAAATTACATTGTTGATTTTATCAAAAAAGAGTTAGATAATTTCTTACACCGTAACACACAGATAACAGAACTTTTGATGAAAAAGATTCTGGAATCAGAGAAGGAGCGTAAGGCAATCTCAGGTATTCAAAAGCTGGCCAAAGAAAGAGCGAAGAAGGTGAGTCTGCACAATAAGAAACTGCGCGACTGCCGCACTCATTACAATACTAACGAGGAAAACGCCTCTCTTTCTTCTATCTTTATTACCGAGGGAGACTCGGCTAGTGGATCAATTACCAAAGCACGGAATGTGAACTCTCAAGCCGTTTTCAGCTTAAAAGGTAAGCCGCTTAATTCCTATGGATTAACACGCAAGGTTGTTTATGAAAACGAAGAATTCAACCTTTTGCAGGCTGCTCTTAACATTGAAGACGGGCTTGAAACCTTACGCTATAATCACGTTATTATAGCTACCGATGCTGATGTTGACGGTATGCACATCAGATTATTATTAATTACTTTTTTCTTACAATTCTTCCCCGAATTGGTAAAAAACGGGCACTTGTATATCTTACAAACACCCCTTTTTAGGGTTAGAAATAAGAAAAAAACATTTTATTGCTATTCTGATGAAGAAAAAGCAAAAGCGATGAACGCATGTGGGGCCAACCCAGAAATAACACGATTCAAGGGACTTGGAGAAATTAGTCCTGATGAGTTCAAACACTTTATAGGAAAAGACGTAAGGCTCGAACCTGTAAGAATGAAAAAGGAAGATGCGGTTCAGCAACTGTTATCATTTTACATGGGAAAAAACACGCCCGACCGTCAGGAATTTATCATTAACAACCTGGTAATAGAAGAAGACCCGGCATAATTCAAATCATTTAAAATCATTTAAAATGCACTCGTAAGCATGAGCGACGAAATAAATACACCAAACGAAGAAGAAACAAACCTTACCCCCGAAGACAATAAACCAGCTGAGGATAACCAATCAGAAAAGCAAGCAGGTGACGTTAAGCTATCAAACCTTGGGGGCATGTTTAAGGGTTGGTTTCTCGACTATGCTTCTTATGTAATACTTGAACGTGCAGTACCTCACCTTAATGATGGTTTAAAGCCTGTTCAACGAAGAATATTACATGCCATGCGCAGAATGGATGACGGCAGATATAATAAAGTTGCCAACATCATCGGTTTCACCATGCAATTTCACCCTCACGGTGATGCTTCCATAGGTGATGCTCTGGTTCAGCTGGGCCAAAAAGATCTTTTAATAGACACACAAGGAAACTGGGGTAACGTTGCCACTGGCGATAGTTCAGCGGCTCCCCGTTATATTGAGGCTCGTTTAACCAAATTTGCCCAAGAGGTGGTTTTTAATCCCAAAACCACGCTATGGAAAATGAGTTATGATGGACGTAACAAAGAACCGATTACTCTACCTGTTAAGTTCCCTTTACTACTGGCTCAGGGGGTAGAAGGTATTGCTGTTGGATTAGCCTCTAAGATTTTACCTCATAACTTTAATGAACTCATTGATGCCTCCATTAACCATCTTGAAGGTAAAGGTTTCGAAATATTTCCTGACTTCCCTGCTGGGGGAATGATTGATGTTTCCCGTTATAATGATGGAATAAGAGGTGGTGCTGTTAAAGTTCGTGCCAAAATACTTAAGCAAGACAACAGAACACTCAATATTGTAGATATACCCTTTGGAAAAAATACCTCATCGCTCATTGAATCTATATTAAAGGCCAATGACAAAGGTAAAATCAGAATAAAAAAGGTGGATGATAACACTGCCGAAAATGTTGAAATCCTTATCCATCTGCCAAGCGGTGTTTCTGCTGATAAGACCATAGATGCCCTCTATGCCTTTTCCGACTGTGAAGTATCTATCTCACCAAACAGCTGTTTAATTGAAGATAACACACCGAAGTTCCTTGGTGTATCGGAAATATTACGCAGAAACACAGACAATACCGTTCAACTATTAACTCGCGAACTTGAAATCAGACGTAACGAGTTAGAAGAAGCCTGGCATTTTGCCTCCCTCGAGCGTATCTTCATTGAAAATAAGATTTACCAAAAAATTGAAGATTGTGAAACCATGGAGGCCATAATCCAAACCATTGATCATGGCCTTGAACCATTTAAAGAGAAATTACGACGAGAGGTTACGCGCGATGATATTATCAAGCTAACGGAGCTAAAAATTAAGCGCATATCGCGTTTTGATGCTAAAAAAGCGGATGAGTATATAGCTTCATTGGAAGAGGAGATGGAACTGATTGCTTACAATCTGGATCATATTATCCCTTATTCAATTAACTATTTCAAGCATATTAAAAAAACTTACGGCAAGAAGTATCCCCGTAAAACAGAAATCAGAAGCTTTGAAAATATTGAAGCCAACAGCGTTGATGTTAAAAATGAAAAGTTATACATCAATCGAGATGAAGGATTTATGGGAACATCTCTCCGTAAAGATGAATTTGTATGCGACTGTTCTGACCTAGACGATATTATCATCTTTTATAAGGACGGGAGATACCTTATTACCAAGGTATCGGATAAAGCATTTATTGGCAAAGGAGTATTGCATTTAGCGGTATTTAAAAAATCGGATACACGTACCATTTACAATGTAGTTTACCGCGATGGTAAAGCAGGTAATGTATATGTTAAAAGATTTGCCGTTACTGGTATCACCCGCGATAAAGAATACGATCTCACTAAAGGAACTAAAGGCTCGGATGTTATTTATTTTAGTGCCAATCCCAACGGAGAAGCTGAGGTGCTAAAGATCGTACTACGACCCAAGTCCCGTATTCGAAATTTAATATTCGACTACGACATGGCCACATTGGCTATTAAAGGGAGGGGTGCAATGGGAAATATCCTCACCAAATATGAAGTACAAAAAGTGGCCTTACGTAAAAAAGGCGTTTCTACATTGGGCGGACTTAAAATATGGTTTGATAAAGATGTACTCAGACTAAATTCGGATGGCAGAGGAGACTATTTAGGCGAATTCCATGCCAATGATTTAATATTAGTCATTACTAAAAACGGTCATTTCTATCATACCAACTTTGACTTAACCAATCATTACGAAGACAATATAATATTGATTGAAAAATATAAGGCAAACAAAGTATGGTCTGTTGCATATTTTGATGCCGATCAGAAATTCTATTATTTAAAGCGATTCCAGTTAGAACCATCAACTAAGGCACTGAGCTTTATAGGTGATAACCCAAAATCATATCTGGTACAATTAACTAAAGTTGATTATCCACGGCTTGAAGTTAAATTTGGTGGAGAAGATAAAGATCGGGATAAGATGATAGTAGAAGTAGATGAGTTTATTGGTATTAAAAGCTTTAAGGCCAAAGGAAAGCGACTATCCACCTATCAGGTATCGAAAATAAATGAGCTTGAGCCCTTAATTAAAAAAGAGGAAGTAGAGGAAACGGAAGAATCCGATGACACAAATGATGAAAACGAAAAGAACGACCATGATGACAACCAAATGTCATTATTTGAGTGATTTAAAAACAATATAGAGGATGACAGCAAGAGTATACCTGATTGGTTTTATGGGCAGCGGCAAATCTACATTAGGCCGCTGGCTTGCTGATGCCCTAGATTGGAATTTTATAGATCTGGATAACTTTATAGAAAACAAACACCACAAAACCATTCCTCAAATTTTCGAGGAATATGGAGAAGATAAGTTTAGAGAGATAGAAAGCAGCTGTCTGAAAGAGATTAGTAAATTCAATAAGGTTATTGTAGGAGCCGGAGGTGGTACCCCCTGCTTTTTTAATAATATTGAGATTATGAACACAACAGGCTTATCTGTTTATCTGCAACTTACCCCTAAGGCGATTTATGACCGTTTACAAACCTCGAAATCGCAACGCCCTCTTATTGCTGGAAAGAAAGGAGATGAGTTGCTGGATTTCATTTGCAACAAACTGACTGACAGAGAAAAATATTACAAAAAAGCCTTGCTGATTGCTGATGCGCAAAATTGGCAGGTAAAGGATTATATAACTGCCTTAGAAAATTTTCACTAAAAAGAACAATCCTGACATGAAAATACATAAGATAGAAACCGGAAATTTTATGGCTGATGGAGGTGCCATTTTTGGCGTCGTTCCCAAAGTAATGTGGGAAAAGAAATATCCATGCAATGAAAACAATTATTGCAATCTTTCTATGCGTTGTTTGCTTATAAAAACCAATAACCGGGTGATTTTGATAGATACAGGTGTAGGAGACAAGCAAAGCGAAAAGTTCTTTTCCTATCAACATCTTAATGGAGATGATTCCTTGCAAAAATCTTTTCAATCGATACCTGTTTCATTTGATGAAGTCACAGATGTTATACTTACCCACTTACACTTTGATCATTGCGGAGGAGCTGTTAGGAAAGATGCAAATAACGTTTTACAACTTACCTTTCCAAACGCCAAGCACTGGGTTTCAAAAACTCAATGGGAAAATTTCCAGAACCCCAATGCAAGAGAAGGATCTGTCTATTTTCATGAAAATATCGTCCCTATTCTGGAAGCCGGTAAACTTCATTTTATAGAAAAAAATACCTGCTTAACAGAAAAAATTGAGTTACGAATTTTTAACGGACACACTCAGGGTCAAATCATCCCTTTTATTACTTATAAAGATAAAACCATTGTATACACAGCCGATTTAATTCCCTTAATGGCAAGTATACCCGAGGCATGGGTAGCTGCTTATGATACAGATCCTTTAGTAGCGATGAAAGAAAAAAGAGAATTTATAAAAGAGGCTCAGGAGAATAACTACATCCTGTTTTTTGAGCATGATTTATATAATGAGTGTTGCCGCTTAATTAAAACCGACAAAGGCATTCAAAACTCAGAACCCTTTCGTTTATCCGATGTATAATAAGTAGCTAAAAACTGCCATTAACTTGGGTTGTTTATACCTTGTATTTAAAAGAAAGTAGTTATTGGTGATATACTTAAAACCCAGTTTTTGAAAAAATGCATTAAGTTTATATTGCGCACTCTCTTCATCAAATTCCAAGTCTTCATATTTCATTGCTTTTGAAAACTCATCATCTTCATAATATCCACTTTTCATTTTCTCTATCATGGTATTCTGAAAAGGTGTTGAACTAATAAATATAGCACCTACCCATTCACCAAACCTGACATATAAATCCTTAAGAATAACTGCTCCCAATCCTTTACCCCGAAAACCTGGAAGCAATTCCAACTCAGAAATCACACAGATATTATCAAGATAAATATCATCCTGATCAGAGAGAGAATTAAAGAAATCATCATTAAACTCTTCTTGTTCAAAATCAATAAACTCACTAGCAAAATCAGCTAATGTTGAGGAAGAATCAAAAACAAATAACAAATTAGCATCCTCCTCACGAACCCTGTTGACCAGAACAATACTAAAAAGCAGTCTTCCTATTTTCAATTTCTCTCCCGATGGTTTTGACACTATAATTTCAGCATTGTATTCATTAATAAATCTCTCTATGCCGTCGTCCCCGAGTTCGGATGTCATGCGATAGTTTATTGCATAATCAAATGATTCCATACCTACTAATTATCCTTTAAATATTAACTTATCAAGTGATGTTATACTACAAGATATTAAATATCTGATAATCGTCAAATCAAAGCCATAAAAAAAGCTGAACACATGCTCAGCTTTTATCTATTTTACCTACAGGTTTAACGATACACTTGGCTTCCTGATGAACTTTTTCCTGTAACACTGATGGCTCCACTGCTCAGCATAAGATGCTTATCTCCTGAGGATCCCTTGGCCTTTAAACTACCCGATGAGGCGCTCAGGTCAAATGATAATTCGTTGTCACTATTTACTAATTCCATTTGAATAGAACCAGAAGAAGAAGTAAAAGAAGAATCTCCAGTGAGCAAAACTGCAATTCCTGATTGCCCTCCACTGGAAGATGAAAGATGAAGCACCCCCTTCACATTATTCAGTTTTATTGATCCGGAACTTGTTTGAGCATCAACATGACCAATAATATTGTCCATTTTAATACTACCGGAAACAGCAATAGCTTCTACCCCATTTTCAACATTTAGTATCTTATGCGATCCCGATGATGTTTGGCTTTTTACTTCCCCTTTTACATTCGATATATTTACACTACCAGAAGATAAACTGGCACTTACATTACCTTCTATATCACTGATGGACTGACTACCCGAAGAGGTCTTCGCAGTTATATCTCCATCAATATCCGAAATAGTTAAACTCCCTGAACTTGCTGTAGCAGAGAGATCGCTATCTATATTTTTTGCATGAATACTTCCCGAACTGGCGCTAAGCTCTACCATACTTTGACCAACATTCTCTACATTGATGCTTCCTGAAGAATTTTCAACAAATATATGGGTGTTTATAGGAACCAAAAAATTAAGAAAGCCATCAAAGGAACCACTTAAACTGCGTGGTCTTTCAATCCAGACATTTAGTGTTGAACCCTCTACCTCATAAGTAATCTTGATGTCGTCTCTATCTTTACGACTCTTCACTTCTCCTTTAAAATCCAATACAGAAAGGCTATGACTCTTAATATCGACCTCACAAAAAGAGCCTTTAACCACTAATTTCGCAATATTGTCAAAGCTTTCTTCAGCCTGGTCAATGACTTGCAATTGTCCCCTGGCATCATACATAACACAACTGTTTAGCAATAAAACAGATAAAATACTAAAAATAATTTTTTTCATATCGAATAGGAATTATTGATTTTATATCAAATACCTAAATATGACGCTTCTCTACTGGCAGAAGTTACATTCATACATAAAATAACAAAGGGTTGACTATTTACATTTGGTAAACAATCAACCCTTCACTTCAATAAAGAAAAGTATTTTTAACCTTATCCCAATATCATTCCTAATATGGTAGCTGACATTAACGATGCCAGCGTTCCAGCTAGCAGTGCTCTGAAACCAAATTTGGACAGAAAAGCACGTTTATTAGGAGCTAAACCTCCAATACCTCCAATTTGAATTCCGATGGAAGCAAAATTAGCGAATCCACAAAGCATGTAAGTCGCCATAATAATTGATTTTGGATTGGAGAGAATGCCACTTGCTTTCATATTGGCCAGGCTGGTATATCCAACAAACTCACTGGCAATAATCTTTTCACCTAAAAGTTGTCCCACATTGGTAATATCTTGGGTGGGTACCCCAATTAGCCACATCAGAGGGGCTAAGGTATACCCCAGAATAAACTCCAAATTGAACTTATCGTATTGTCCATTGGTAATATCTACAATTAGAGTATTCAGTGAGGTCCAATCACCTATTTTTGTAAAACTATAATTTATCAAAGCAATAAAAGCAAAGAAAACCAAAAGCATCGCACCAACATTGGCCGCTAATTTCAGCCCTTCTGTTGTACCATTACTCATGGCATCCAATATATTACTTCCAAACTTATCCATAGAGATCTTCACTTCCGACTCTATATCTTCTGTTTGCGGAACCAAAATTTTAGATATAACAATAGCACCCGGTGCAGCCATAACCGATGCAGTTAATAAGTGCTTAGCAAACATTAAACGCTGTACAGGGTCATCACCACCTAAAAAACCTATATATGCGGCCAATACACCACCAGCCACAGTAGCCATACCGCCTACCATTACCAGAAACATTTCCGAAGAATTCATTTTAGGAAGATAAGCCTTGATCATTAAAGGCGCCTCTGTTTGACCTAAAAAAATATTTCCTGCGACCGACAAACTTTCTGCACCCGACAATTTAAGAGCTTTGGTTAATAGCCATGCCAATACCCAAACTACTTTTTGAATTAAGCCCAAGTAAAACAAAACGCTGGTGAGTGCCGAAAAGAAAATAATAGTAGGTAAGATTTGAAAAGCAAATATAAAACCGAACTTAGATGTATCCAGGAAGTCACCCAACAAGAACTCAGTACCCACTTTGGTAAAATCTAAAACTAGGGTAAAAAGTTTCCCCACAAAATCAAAGATAGACTGAACAAAAGGAATATAAAGAACGCAAATAGCCAATATTACCTGAATGGTCAATCCAATACCAACTACTTTCCAGGAAACGCCCTTTCGATTAAGACTAAAGACATAGGCAATTGCAATAAGCACAACCATTCCAAGCAAGCCTCTAAAGATACTTACAATAGAAAAGCCATCACTGGCACTTGTATCAACAACTCCATTTGCTAACGCTAATCCGGGAAATGCAAGTAATAAAAATAATAGTACAGGCAGTAATTTTTTGAAATTCATGTATGAGGTAAATTATTAAATAAGCCATATTGCTTGCGCAAATATATAGATTCACAAGAAAATATCGTTATGAGGCACTTCTTTTTTGTATTTCATCCCGTATTTCTGAAGCTTTTTCATAATCCTCTTTAGTAATGGCCTCTTCTAATAATTTATTCAACTCACTAACAGAAAGGTTTGAATATTTACCTCCAGACCCTCTTGTTGAGTTATCTTCCTGATCCATTTCCACTTCCTGATCCTTCGTCACATCTAACACAATGCCTGCTGTTTGAATAATAGATTCGTAGGTATATATAGGACAATTAAAACGCAGAGACAGAGCTACTGCATCAGAAGTTCTGGAATCAATGCGTAATTCGTTACCATCTTTTTGACAAACCAACTCGGCATAAAAAATACCCTCTTCAAGTTTATAAATAATAACCTCCAATATTTCAATTCCAAATGCTCTGGAAAAATTTAAAAACAAATCATGAGTTAATGGCCGAGGAGGTTCGAGCCCTTCCAGTTTAATCGCGATAGACTGCGCTTCTACTCCACCAATAATAATTGGGATTCGTCTTTCCCCATCTTCCTCAGCTAACACCAATGCGTATGCTCCCGATTGGGTTTGACTATAAGACAAGCCTAATATATTAAGTTTAATTTTCTTTTTGCTCATATGAAAACTTCGATATTGCGAAGACAATAGTATACAACATTATTAAAAACAAATATAACAAATTGTTTTTAACAAAACCGGCAAAAAAGAGCGTTTAATGAAATGAGCTATCCATAAAGTCAAATCAAATGAATGATAAAAACAGCAACGAACATAAAATTTTTGTCAGGTATTTGTATTGAATCCCACATAATTACCTCATATTTTTTGTGAAGAAAAATTATTTTTATACTTTTGCACTCCAATAGTTCCTACGAGGCAAACCAAAGTGGCTGATAATGAGAGAACAGGCCCGCCTCCCGGATATAATTTTAAAATAATTGTGATGTACGCGATTGTAGATATTGCAGGACAACAGTTCAAGGTAGAAAAAGACAGTAAAAT
>JBFHKL010000138.1:0-10759 GCA_041595375.1 Saccharicrinis sp. | reverse complement strand
CAATATACGCTTAATTTATAACTTTTATCTAAACATATGAGTTGTTTATAAAAAATTTACCTCCATTAACAACATATACAAAAGTAGTACTTTAATTATCATTAAATTGAATAGGCAGTAAATATAATTAGAATACATTATCAATATCATTTTAATAGAAGGAATGAAAAAAATATACTACCTATCTACCTGTTCAACATGCCGAAGGATACTTAAGGAAATTAATCCTGATGATAGTTTCGAAATCCAGGATTTAAAAACCATGCCTATTTCACAAGAACAATTGGAAGAAATATATAAGCGATCTGGTAGTTATTTGAATATTTTTAATAAGCAGGCGCGTAAATACCGAGAACTCAATTTACATAGCAAGCAACTGACCGAAGAGGAGATGCACCAATTAATATTAGATGAATACACTTTTTTAAAGCGTCCCATATTTATTATTCACGACCGCATATTTGTTGGCAATAACAAAAAAGTAATTAATGAATTACATGCTTTTTTAGCTGTTTTAAAAAAGAGAACCGAACGTATTAAATACTAGCTATCGAGCCAGTTTTTAAAAACTGTAGCCTTGGCCCTACTCACCACGAATTTCTCATCAAATTGAGGTAAAAGTTTCACTACCAGCTTACCTCCAAAATAGTTTTCCAAGGAATGAATGGCATTTAAATTAACTATAGCCTGCCGATTAGCCCGAATAAACATTTGAGGATCAAGCTCCTCCTCTAGTTTATCCAAAGTAAAATTGATTACAGACTCTTTATTGTCAAATGTTACAGCATAAGTTAATTTCGACTCAAAATAAATATAAGCAATATTTTCAACAGGTAGGGTAAAGTAAGCATCCCGCTTAGGCACCAAAAAGCGTTTACGATAAACATTCTCTCCACTTTTTAAACCCGCCAACAATGATCTATAATCCACCTGCTCTCGGTTTCCTTCACCAAGCAAACCAACAATATTTTCATACTTTTCAATGGCAGCTTCCAGCAGATCTTTTTTAATAGGTTTTAAGATATAATCAATACTATTTAGTTTAAATGCTTTAACAGCATAGTCATCATAAGCAGTTGTGAATATAACAGCGCTATTCACTTTTATACGATCAAAGACAGAAAAGCTAATGCCATCGGCTAATTGAATATCAAGAAAAATAAGCTTAGGTTGCTCGTTATTTTGCAACCACGATGTCGTTTCTTCTACTGTATCAAAAGAACCTTCTATATGCCACTCAGGGCGAAGTTCCTTAATCATACTCTCCAACATCTTGGCACTATGCATTTCGTCTTCAACAATTATATAACTCACATCCATCGCAAAAATTATAAATTATTAATCAATCAATGGTATCTCTACCCTATACATATCATTATCCTCAACAACCTCTAACTCATCATCCGTTAAAATCTTTAGTCGCTTACTTAAATTTGACAAGCCGGTTTTTGTCGAATAAGTAGACTCTTTCAACTGCTTATTATTAGCCACATACAATTTACCATTTATCGTTCCAATTTTTATGACCAATGGTTTGGTACGTGAGGTGATATTATGTTTAATCGCATTTTCAACTAAAACCTGCAAACTCAAATGAGGTACTTTCTTTCTTCGATAATGGTCATCCACATCAACAACTACTCTTAATCCACTACCTACTCTGGTCATATGCAGGGTAGTGTATGAATTTAAAAAACGCAACTCATCATCTACTGTTACCGCCACATGCCCCTCTTTAGTTAAAACATATCTGTAAACATCCGTAAAATTCTCAGCAAACTCAATAGCCTTATCTTTATTTGTATGAATAATAGCAATCAGGGTGCTTAAATTATTAAATAAAAAATGAGGGTTTAACTGATCCTGTAGGGCCTTATAATCACTCAGTATTTTATCCTGTTTTAATTTTTCGTTTTCCATTAGGAAATAATTCAGACTTTTCTGATAATTACCGGCAATAATCAATACCACATAAATAACCAGATATAAAAAGCCAACCATCATGGTGAGGCTATGTTTTTCTTTATCTAAAATGATCTCCTCTACAAAATAAGGTTCAATTATGGGTATCAGCTTACTGAAAGCAAAAAATAAGGCCACAGAAAACACCAATAAAGAACTTACTCTTTTTTTAACCGCTTCATGCCAGGGAAATTTCAAGGCGATTAACCTATCAAAAAGAAGAGTACATTCTGCAATGAGAAAGAAAATAACGACCGTAAACATTACACTCGCAATGTTAAAATTTTGAGAATGAAGTATTAGTTTATATACGGTAAAATAAAAAGCGAAAGACATGATGATATTAAAAAGCACTCGCTTTCTTAAGCGAGTAAACTTTTCCTTATGCAGTTTACGCCAATGTAAACACTTCTCATCAAATTTCCCTGTCTTAATCATATTTAATACACTCATAGGGCAATAATAAAACCAGCCTTAAAAATAGTAATTTATTATTAGCTAATCACTTGCCTTTACTATTAGATAAAATTCTAAAAAATCCCGCTCCTGAGTAAGCGTTAAAAATGTTGAAGAAAAAACAACCCAGAAGCGGGAAAAACACATATTACTCTATATTACAATAAACCTATGACTTTTTTATAATTTGTTTTCAGCACCTGAAAATTAGTTAAAGCCTCTATCTCCTTTGCATAAGCATCCTGCCATGAAGCCTGAGCGTTTAACAAATCGGTTGTTGTATTTAAACCTACATCGTAACTCGCTTGTGTTTCTTCTAGACTTTCCTGTGCTTCTATTTTATTTTTTTTCGCTAACAGGATGGACTCATAACCTTCCTGTAATTGAATCATTACCTGTTGAACCTCTAATTGGACAAGTTCTTTGGTATCTAAAAAATTTAATTCAGCTTGCTCTATACGAGCCTGGGCTGCTGTTCTTTTATGTTTTCGTTCGTTCCAATTGAAGATCGGTATGGTTACTGATCCTGCAATAGAAATATTTCCATCGTTATATAAATCTCCGATTTTGTAATGATCGTATCCTACCTGAGCTCCTATTGTTGGCAAATACGCTGCATTAATCATCTTCTTCTCGTAATCAGATATTTCCTTTCTATCATCTAATATCTTCAATTCCTGTCGGTTTACAACTGCCTGCTCCATACCACTAAGCAAATCTGGCAATTCAGGGTTTTCGTTTACCACATCTGTAACTTCAATGTCAATATTTAATGGCAAGCCAATAATACGACACAAGTTCATTTGCATGATGCGATAACCGTTTCGGGCCTTGAGAAGATTCAGTTCTGCATTATTTTTCTGTACCGTTACTCTTAGTTTTTCACTTTTAGGAACCAGACTTAACTCATACATATCAGTCAACTGTTGCTCCAGGCTATCTAACATTTGTACATATTTTTCAGCCAGCTTAACCGTTTCGTTCATGGCTGCCAATCTCCAGTAAGCCTGATCGGTATTTAAAACCACCTCTGCTTCTTTTAACTGATAAGCTTGTTCGTACATTTCGACTCCTTTTTCAGCCATTTTATTACCATAACGAACTTGTCCTCCTGCATAAATAGCCTGCTGAATAGCAACGCTCCCTGTTAAAACAGATAGATTTTCGATATCAATTGGAATACTTGGAATAATATAATCAGATAAATCACCACTTATTCCCGAGTAAACTCCTATTTCAGGAGTTGCTGTTGCATCCATGCCAGGATACCAAGAAGCTGTTCCCGAAGCTTCCATACTTGGCAAGTAATTGGTAAATGCCTCTTTCTTCCTGGCTTCTGCTTCTACCTTTTGCAAAGCCGATACCTTTAAGGACTTATTAAACTCTAAAGCCAAATTACGGGTATCCTCCAGACTCAAAGGCCTTTTTTGTGCCTGAATGGACAGCAGTGAAGTCATCCATCCTAAACAAAAAATAAGTATTTTTATATTGTGTTTCATGCGTTTTAATTTTGCTTTTTATGGCCACATGAAACGCACAAGTAAATTTTAATCAAAATATACCTGTTCGTTTCACATTATGCTTGACTTAATCGTGTAATTTCTTAGTATCAACTTTATAAAGGATGGCATACAATACAGGTACTACCAATAAGGTAACAACTGAGCCTATTAAAAGACCAAACATAATTACTACTGCCATCCCCTTAAACATCACATCGAATAATAGAGGAATCATACCTAAAATAGTTGTCAGCGAGGCCATCATCACCGGTCTCATTCTGGAGATAGCAGAGTTAACAATTGCATTAGTAGTATCAACACCACGCCTGATCTCATCATTAATCTCATCGAGCAGTACAATCGCATTCTTTATCATCATTCCTATCAAACCTAAAGAAGCTACAATACCAATAAAGCCAAATGTATTTCGCATCACAAGGTGTCCAATCACAATTCCAATAAACGCCAGGGGCACAACACTCATAACAATAAGTGGTTGTTTTAAATTATTAAACAGCAGAATAACGATGAGTACCATCAGTCCCAGAGCCAGGGGCAATAAGGCAAACAAGTGTTCATTGGCTTCCTGACTGTCTTTATGATCTCCAAGCCACTGCATTTCGTAACCATGAGGTAAATCAATGCCCTCAATATCCTCATGTAATGAAGTCCATAATTCAGGAGCAGTGTATTGTATTTTGGGATTACACTGCGCCTTAATGGCTCTTATACCATCGTAACGACGTATGGTTTGATTTTCCCAGCTTACTTTTACCGAATCAATGACCTGCCCTAAGGGCACACTTGACATGGTATTACTCCATACCGAAACCGATTCAATATTTTCAACACTTTTTCCTATAGGTTCTTCCATCTTTAACATCACAGGCAACACATCCACCCCTTGATAGATAACACCCACCGGCAAACCATTAGCGGCAATAGCCAGGGAGTTAGCTACATCACTTCGTGAGATACCTAATAAACGAGCTTGTTCAACAGAATATTCAGGTGTTAAAACTTTAGCCTGATTTTTCCAGTTATCCGTAGTAACCTCTGTCATTGGATTGGCACGCATAATGGTCTTTGCCTTCTCAGCCAGATCACGCAACACAGCCGGATCCGGACCCGAAAACTTGGCTTCAACCAAATATTCGCTAAACATAGGACTATATGTTCTGGCTCTGGAAGTAGCCTGAGGAAATTCTTTTTTCAAATACTCTACAATATCGATAGCCGTTTTTTGAGCAGCTTCAAAATCTACAGCCGTAATAATCAACTCTCCATAATTACTATTGAGCGTTGTCATAGGACGTAATAAAGTATAACGAGCCGGAGTTTGTCCTAAGGCTGTTGATACATTTTTAACACCTTCCCAATCACTTACGATCTTTTGAACTTGATCCAAATCCTCTTCTACCTGATAAATATCGCTTCCTTGCGGTAACCAATACTCAATTACATATTGAGGATAATCTAATGCCGGAAAAAACTCCTGACGCACAAACTTAAAGGACCACATAGAAACCAATAGAATAATTGTTGTCACAATAGCAAAAACTGTTTTATGCCATAGCATCTTTCTCAACACGCTTCGGAACCAACGATATAAACCATTGTTAAACAACTCCTCATCTCCTTTACTTTGTGCAATCTTTCCACGATAAAACCAATTAGCCATAAAAGGCGTTTGTACCATCGCAAATATCCAGCTAAGGAAAAGGGAAATAGCCAACACATAAAATAATGACTTTAAAAACTCACCCGCTCCTCCTGGCGAAAAACCAAGGGGCATAAAAGCCAGGATAGCAACTATAGTAGCTCCTAATAAAGGCATAGCTGTTTTTTGAGCAGTATTGATAAAGGCTTTTTTTCGTTCGATACCTTTTTTGAGATCGATTAATATACCATCGGCCACAACGATAGAGTTATCCACCAACATACCCATAGCCACAATAATGGCTGCTAAAGATACACGCTGCAACTCAATACCCGTGGCTTTCATAACAATAAATGTAGCCAGAATAGTGAATACCAATCCGCTGGAAATCAGCAAACCGGACCTTAAGCCCATAGCGAATAGTAACACTACAATGACTATTAATACCGACTCTGCCAAATTAATCATAAAACCAGTTATAGCCTCCTGAACTCTTTCGGGCTGATAGAATACTTTATTAATTTCAATTCCAACAGGTAAGTTCTCTTGAAGTTCGGTAATCTTTTGGTCGAATACTTCACCAACTTTGATTACATTGACCTTACTTTCCATTGAAATGGCCAATGACATGGCTTTTTTACCATTGTATTTAAAGTCATTCCTTTTGGGTTCATAAAAACTGCGTTCTACAGCTGCAATCTCACCCAATAAAAAAGATCCTCCTCCCGGTACTTGCACCAGCAGGTTTTTAACATCCTCAATATCTTTAAACTTAGCACCTAAGCTTAAACGAATGCGTTCGCTCCCCACCACTACATTTCCAGGATTAACAATAGAAGCCTGATCATTAATGGACTGAACAATTAACATTGGATTAATTCCCAGCTGAGCAAATTTCTCTGTAGAAAATTTAATATCCACAGTTTCTATTTGCTGGCCAAAAATCTCCACACGCTTAATTTTATCAACTAATAATAATTCGCGTTTAATATATTCAACATAATCATTTAATTCATCATATGGATAGCCATCGGCACTTACCGATAGAAATATACCATAAACATCACCAAAATCATCAAACACAATAGGGTCGCTGGCACCAGCAGGCAAATCTCCTTTTATATCGTTAATCTTTCTGCGCAAATGATCATATAACTGAGGCATCTGTGGAGTCCTTACATTATCGGATATAGTAACCGTTACTTCAGACATGCCACCTACAGATCGCGACTCAATAAAATCGATATTCTCAAGTTTTTGAACTGCTTTCTCAATCAAATCAGTCACCTCTAACTCTACTTCATCAGCAGAAGCTCCAGCGTAAGGTGTAATAATTACCGCAGACTTAATAGGAATCTCTGCATCTTCAAGTTTTCCCAGACCATCAAAGGCCAATATACCTCCTAAAAATACTGCAAACAAAGTAGCCGTGATAAAGGCCTTTTGATTCAATACCTTTTCTAATATTCCTTTACTCATAGCAGGCCTCCGATGTTTGTTTCTGATATTTCAGGTAAAATTTGCACTTTCTGACCTTCTACCAGTGAATGTACACCAGCAATAACCACTTTTGACCCTACTTGAACATGGTTTTTAAGTTCTATTAAACCATTTTGCTGTATTTTAATAACAGTAACTTCATGTTTTTGAACAGTCATATCCTGATCTACAACCCAAATATATTTTTTCTCTGACTGGGAAAAAACAGCTTCCACAGGAACCAGTAAACCACTATTATCTAACTCATCCTTCAACACATTTACCTTTGCCACCATACCCGGCTTAACCTGTTTTAAATTTTCTCCTTTCAATAGAATTTTAGCCTCAAACATATGATCGCTACCTGTTTTCTTACTCAACGATTTCACTATACCAGGAATAGCAAACTGATTGGCATTTTTGATGTCGCAAGTAATTTTAGCCACTTCGTTCATCTCATTTATCTGACCTTCTGGAATACTAACAACTACTTCTAAATCAGAAAAATCAAGTAATTCAATAATAGGTTGTCCTGCTCCTACCGTTTGAAAGTTTTCAATCATTTTTTTGTTTACATAACCGGCAAATGGAGCTTTTAAATCAGTATCTTCCAAGGCATTTACTGCAGCTTCATACTGACTTTTAGCCATTAAATAACCTGCTTTCAACTTTTCAAGCGTATTTTCGGGTAATTTTTTACGCTCATACAACTCTTTATAGCGCTCATATTCAGCCTTTGATTGAGTATAACGAGCCTCTGAAGCCTGCACATTCACATTATAATCACGCTTATCAATACGGGCGAGTACTTGACCTTTATTTACATAATCTCCTGCATCTACCGTTAACTCCACTATAGGTCCTGCTACTTTAAAAGATAAAGTTACCTGCCTATTTTCTTTCACAACTCCATTATATATTAATGTACTATTGCCACTAACGGGGAGCACTTCTGCTGTCTTTACATACCTCACAACTTCCTTCTCTTTAGGCTCTGTTGAACCACATGAGGTTAATAATCCTAAAACCAGCAAAAAAACTGGTATCAAAAAGTTTACTCGTTTCATTTTTTGTTTTTGGTTATTGTTTCTTCAACTAAACATTCTTTAACTGATACAAAAATAGAATGCATTAAGAAAACAAAACGCTATAATAAAATGAAATGGTTAAATTTTAGATTGAAATTAAAAATAGACAGTATTAGACAAAGAAAAACTAATATATACATCAAATCCCCTTAAAATAAGGGGATTTGATGTATATATTGAAAAAACTTAATATATTATTAACGCAAGCTGATGAGATCAGCAACTTATTTCATTTTAAAACTTAAAAATAAAGTTAATAAATTAAAAAACACCCACCAGAAAGCACCCTAACAAGGGCACTATTCTGATGCGAACATAAAAGCCCGTTGATACTATAACCTTTTCAACAGGTTTCTGACAGCATCTACCGACTCCACTTTATAAGCCGCTTTAGTATGTTTCATCCCCACTTTAATGGTAACAGCTTCTTCGGGCAACTCACGGAACATAAATTCATCGGTCCAGTCATCACCAATGGCCATAATAAAATCAAAAGATTGATTATTGATAAACTGAAGAGCAGCCACTCCTTTATTAATTCCTCCACTTTTCACTTCAATCACCTTGTTACCTTCCATAATTTCGAGGTTATGGTTCGAGAGATGGGTATTTAGCTCATCTTTAAGCTCATTAGCACGCAACTCGCCTTGCTCAGGTTCTGCCTTACGAAAATGCCATACTAATGAATAGTTTTTCTCCTCGATAAAAGATCCCGGTGTTCTATCCACAAAACTCTCCATTACCGGACGAACATTAGGCATCCAGCTATTATTAACTGCAGAAAGCATTTCCCATTCACCACCTACGGTCTTTAACCAAACCCCATGTTCACAAATTAAATTCACCTGATGACCTTCAAACCATTTTTCAAGGGTATATCTATCTCGCCCACTGATGATTGTAACAGTATTTACTTTACTGGAAGTAAGATTTTTAATAATACCATGTAACTCCTCATCAGGTTTTGCATCCTGAGGATTCTTTTTAAAGTGAGCCAATGTACCATCATAATCTAAAAAGATAGCTCGCTTTTTAGCTTGGCCATATTTATCTACCAGCTTATCTGACAATGCCTTAGTGATTCTCTTGGCCAAGAAATCACTCTGTATATTTTCTGCTTTATGTAATGATTTTACAAATTCATTAGCCCATTTAAACACATCATATCGTTGTATACGTTCTTTCATAAAGGACATCCTCATTTTCTGCTCCTCTACGGGCATGTTGAGTGCCTGATAAATGCTATCAGCCATATCCTCATCATCTACAGGGTTAATAATCAAGGCCTCTCCCATCTCTTTGGCAACTCCAGCCATCTCACTTAAAATAAGAACACCTGTGTTATTAATACGCGAAGCTACATATTCTTTGGCCACCAGGTTCATTCCATCACGAACAGGAGTAATAAGTGCCACGTCACATGAACTATACAGCTCTATTAAATTATCAAACGGTAATGAACGATAAAAATACCATATGGGTGTATAATTAATACTGCCATAGGCTCCATTAATTTGTCCCACCAGTTCATCAACCTCTTTTTTAAGCAACTGATAATGATCAACCTCTCCTCGCGACGGAACAGCTAACATAATTAAAGTGACCTTTTGGCGGAACTCAGGATATTTCTCCAGGAAACGGGCAAATGCCTTTAATCGATTTGGAATTCCTTTGGTGTAATCCATGCGGTCAATGGAAAGAATAAGTTTTCTTTCGGGTGAAGCCAAAAAGTATTTATCCAATTCCAGATGCAATTCAGATTTTTCACTAACTGACTTTAATATTACTTTCTGTGCACTATCCTTAAATTTATCGTAATCAATGCCCATAGGGAATGAATCGGCCACAATGATCCTTTCGTCGATATGAATTTGATTAAAGGATATTTCATACCCGAACAAACGACGCACGCAGCTAAAAAAGTGACGCTCATAATCATATGTATGAAAACCAAGCAAGTCTGCTCCAAGCATTCCCTGAATAATTTCTTTACGCCAAGGCAACACTCTAAATAGCTCATACGAAGGAAAAGGGATATGCAAAAAGAAACCTATTGTTACATTGGGTTTCTTCGACTTAATCATTTCAGGCACCAACATGAGCTGATAATCATGCACCCATACTGCATCACCATCATCCAATGCTTCAATAGCTGCATCTGCAAACTTCTGGTTTACATTTTTATATGTTTCCCAGTCTTCAATATTAAAATTGGCATACTGATTAAAATAATGGAATAGTGGCCAAATAGTTCGATTACTAAACCCTTCATAAAACAATTGAATTTCCTCAGCATTTAGATGTACCGAAACACATTTTTCGTCCACAAAGAGTTGGTCAATCACTTCCTTTCTTTCCTTAGATATTGAATCCTTATCTATTCCCGGCCAACCAATCCAAGATCCTCCATATTCTTTATAAATGGATTTTAGTCCAGTGGCAAGGCCCCCAACACTAGCTTCTAAGCTTATTTTGTCAGCATCCTCCTTAATTCCAAAGGGAAGTCTATTTGAAACAATGTGAATTTTTTGCATATAAAAGTGTGTTTTATTTGAATATTAGAAATATTACTCCTTTTTTTGAAACAACAAATACAAACCTCATCCGAAATT
>JBFHKL010000137.1:0-10760 GCA_041595375.1 Saccharicrinis sp. | reverse complement strand
TCTAAGTTAATGGGTCTCTGGCCTCAAAAAGGTGTTTTATCTCCTGGTGCAGATGCCGATCTGGTTATCTGGAATCCCACCTTTGACCGTAATCTTTATTGTTCATTGCCTAACTCATTTAATAAAACCAATCAAAATATAAAATTAAAAGGGCGTGCCGATTTTGTTTTTGTGAAAGGCAGAATGATGTATAATGGCGAAAATTTTTACCCCTTACATTCCGATGGAACTTTCGTTTTCAGAACCTCCAAGATGTATTAGTCTAATGTTTATTATGCATCTGTAAAATACCTTAAGGAAAAACGAAGGAGTTTGTGAGTCTCTTTAACAACAAGTATTAGGGAATAATGTTAATTTGAGAGCCATAAAAAATTAATAGCAGTCACTTTTCCACTCTTCATTATTCCCTTGGTCTTTGTTACACTTTTTTTAAGCTTTTTTAAATGGGTTAATTGTACTATTTTAAAATATATTTCTCAACAACCTCAGCCACGCCATCATTATTATTAGAAGACACCACAGTATTGGCTTTATCTCTTAATTCGGGTGTAACGTTAGCTACCCAAACGCCTAAGCCGGCATATTCAACCATGGTGAGGTCGTTACCTGCATTTCCTACAGCAATAATTTCCTCTTGTTTTATGTTGAGTTTTGCTGCTAAACGCTGAATGCTGGCAGCCTTATCAATGCCTTTGGGCATTACCTCTAAAAAGAAAGGCTTAGAAATAGCTACACTTAAATGTTGCTTGGCTTGTTTTAGTTTGGGTTCAAAATCCTTTAAGCGTATTGGGTCGTCCAGTAAAATGCATTTAACAGCCGACTGGTTCATAGTGGACTTAAAGCAATTTACCTTGTTGATGGGCAGGCCTGTTAATTCTTTTTCAACATTTATATATTCAGATTCAGTATCGCTGACTATTTGGTTGTCCTTATAGGTTAAGATATGCAATCCGTTATCTTTACTATAATCATGTAACTCGTGAATTTCTTCTTTAGTAAGAGTTTGCTCAAAAATAACCAGGTTGTTTTTCATGTCGGTTATTATAGCACCGTTATAAGAAATAATATAGGAGCCATATTTTTTAAGCTCCAGTTCTTCGGCATATTGTAACATGGCTTCTGTTGGCCTTCCGGAGGCTAATACCACATAAACACCTTGTTCCTGAGCCTGAATTATTCTCTTTTTATTTCTCACAGAGATGTTATGATCGTCAGTAAGTAATGTGTCGTCCAAATCCAACACCAACATTTTATATTGCATAGTCTCAATTATTTTAAGTCCACAAAATTAAAAAAAAACAGGAAGCTTCAGATAGTAAGCTGTTTACTTTAAATTTGTTTAACTATTAAGGTAAATACATTTAATTCACTAACTTTGCATACCAGTGGATACTGGTAGGTAGAAAATATGGTTAAAAAAATAATTAAAATTACATCGGAGCATTCGCAGGCCAAATATAGGCAGATTATTCAATCGGTTATCAATGCTATTAGCGATGGCGTTATAAAAAAAGGAGATAAAGTTCCTTCAATTAATGAAATAGCCAAGGAGTATAATCTTTCTCGTGATACGGTGATGTTAGCTTTTAATGAATTGAAAGCCAGAGGGATATTAGGTGCTGTTCCGGGTAAAGGATACTTTGTGGAGAGTGATAATATAGGTATCAGTAAAAAAGTGTTATTGTTGTTTGATGAATTAAACTCGTTTAAGGAAGAACTATACAATGCTTTTATTGAAAGTCTTCCTGATGATACTCAGGTAGATATTTATTTTCATCACTTTGATAAAAATGTGTTTAGTTCTTTAATTAAAGAGCGGGTTGGTAAGTATTCGGCTTATGTTATTATGCCTGCAAACCTTACTGAAATATCAAGCGTCATTAGTCTTTTGCCCTCGGATAAGGTTTATATTATTGATCGTAAGTTAGAAGAATTGAAGGATTATCCTGTAGTTTATCAGGCGTTTGATGAAGATATATACAATGGACTTAGTGCAGGTTATCACTTGATATCCAACTATAAAAAAGTAATTTTAGCCTATCCTGGAGGTAAAGAACCACTTGGTTTTTTAACGGGATTCAAAAGGTTTTGCAAGGATAAGCATCTGAATAACCAAGTGTATGATCAAATAAAAACTAAAGAGATAAAAAAGGGTGAAGTATATATATTACCCAGTGACAGGATGTTGGTGAATTTGGTGAAACGATGTTGGGAAAAAGGTTTTGAAATAGGCAAGGATGTAGGCATTATCTCTATCAACGAATCGGCCTTGAAGGAAGTAGTGGCTAATGGTATTACTACTATTTCAACAGATTTTAAATTAATGGGGAAAACATTGGCCGACTTTGTGGAAAATAAAAAGACCGGAGAGATTAAAAATATTTCCAGGTTTACACAACGAAATTCTCTATAGAAATAAGAAATAGATATTTTAAGGGTCAATAAATTATTATTGATCCTTTTTTTTGGTATATGCCTAAATTTCTGCTCACCTATCAATTATTTCTGCTTTTGCTTAACTTGTTTTTGCTTTATTCTTTGTCTAATCAAAAGGTAATTTTTTCTTTAATTTTCTTGCTTAGATCATAAAATAATGTAAATTTGCCTACCAGTACCTACCAGTTGAATATTAACTTCGCTACCTCAAAGAAAATAGGGTAGCAGGTAGGTTGATAAGTTAAAATAGTTGTTTAAATCAGATAGACTGTTAATTAAATTAGAAAAAGATGGCGCAATTTAACATGGAGGATCATCCTCATCGCAGATTAAATGTTTTAACAGGAGAATGGGTATTGGTTTCTCCTCATAGAGCTAAACGTCCATGGCAGGGTCAGGTAGAAAAAATAGCTGAAGAAAAGAGACCAGAGTATGACCCGACTTGTTATTTATGTCCGGGAAATGAGCGTATTGGAGGACATCAAAATCCTAAATATAAAGAGCCATATGTTTTTGTGAACGATTTTTCTGCATTGTTAAGCGATACACCCGAGGGCGGAGTGCAATCAGAAGACGGTTTATTTCAAGCTAAGAGTGAAAGTGGAATATGTAAAGTAATTTGTTTTTCTCCACGTCACGATGTAACGGTTCCTGAAATGGAAGTTTCAGAGATTAAAAAAGTAGTTGATCTGTGGGCTTCAGAATATCAATCTATTGGTGAAAATGATTTTGTTAATTACGTCCAGATTTTTGAAAATAAGGGTAGTGTAATGGGGTGTAGTAATCCTCATCCACACGGACAAATATGGTCCAATAGTACGGTGCCAAATGAGCCGGCCAAGGAGCAGGTAAGAATGTTAGCGTACTATCAAAAGAATGGAAGAAGTTTGTTAAGTGACTATGTAGCACAGGAATTAGAGAAGAAGGAGCGTGTTTTATTTGAAAATGAACACTTTGTGGGTTTGGTTCCCTATTGGGCAGTATGGCCTTTTGAAGCCATGATTGTTAGCAAGCGTCATGTAAGCAGTTTGTTGGACTTATCGGAAGAAGAGAAAGAAGCCTTTGCTGCTGCCTATAAAGAGTTAACGGTAATGTATGATAATCTCTTTGAGGTATCCTTTCCCTATTCGGCAGGTATTCATCAGGCTCCAACCGATGGAGAAGCACATCCTGAGTGGCATTTACATATGCATTTTTATCCTCCTTTGTTGCGTTCGGCAACGGTGAAAAAATTTATGGTGGGTTATGAGATGCTGGGAGGTCCTCAGCGCGATATTACTGCCGAAACAAGTGCAAAAAGACTTCGTGAACTCTCAAAGGTTCATTATAAACATAGGTAGTTTTCTGGTTTTAGCTAAAGAGAGGTTGTTGTGTTAACAGCCTCTCTTTTTTTTAACTCTTTTTTAAATATACAGCGAACTGTGAAGCATATTTGTTTTTGCTTACAAAGCAGCAGTGTATATTTTTTTACTTATCTCCAAAGTTAAATCATGCGATTCAGATAGGGCAGTCATTCCCTTTGTCTCCAGTCCTTTGATCATTTTATCGATACCAGACGCATCAATACCATAATCAGAAAGTTTAGTTTTAACATCCAGACTCTGGAAAAATTCTTCAGTCTTCACGATGGCCTGTTCAATTTTTTCATCCTCGGTACCCGTGGATATATTCCAGATACGCTCGGCATACTGAATGAGTTTGGCTCTCTTTTTATCCTTTCTTTCTCTCATCAAAGAAGGTAAAACAACAGCCAGTGATTGTCCGTGATCCACTCCAAAAAGAGCAGTCAGTTCGTGTCCTAACATATGTGTTGCCCAATCTTGCGGAACTCCTGATCCAATGACTCCGTTTAATGCCATGGTAGCATTCCAAACCAAATTTGACCTGGTATCATAATCCTGGGGATGATCAATGGTTTTTCGGCCTATTTCAATTAAGGTGGTTAAGATTCCTTCGGCTGTTCTATCCTGAAATCTTCCGTCCACGGGGAACGTTAAATATTGTTCCATCACATGAACAAAGGCATCAACCACGCCATTGGCAACCTGCTTAGGTGGCAAGCTGAAGGTTAGTGTGGGATCTAAAAAGGAGAATTTAGGATAAACCAATGGGTGCATAAAGGGATATTTTCCTCCATTAAAAGTCACTACTCCTCCCATATTCATCTCTGATCCTGTAGCCGGAAGTGTTACAACCGTTCCTAATGCTACTGCTTCTTTTTGAGGAGCAGGTGTATGACCATAAAATAAAAGTTGTTCGGGGTCACTGCCTTTGTATTTGGCTGCCAGAGCAATAAATTTGGTACCATCCATTACCGATCCTCCACCTACTGCCAGAAGAAAATCAATATGTTCTTTCTTGACTACTTCAACAGCCTTCATTAAAGTTTCAAATTTTGGATTTGGTTCAATACCTCCAAATTCTACTACTTTACGGTCTTTAATTGCTGCAGTGACCTTTTCAAGGGTCCCGTACTTTTTAACACTTCCTCCTCCATAAGTAATCAATACTTTGGCTTCTTTAGGGATTAAGCTATCTAATTCCTCTAATCTGTCTTTCCCAAATACGATATGTGTTGGGTTATAAAAATCAAAATTTAACATAATTATTTAATTTTTTATTATTGGGCTATTTGCCCCTATTTAGTATATTGTTTTATTCTTTTTTCTCATCCTTAGTTCATGCTTCTATAGGAGGAAGGGGTATAGCCTGTCATGTTTTTAAACATCTTGCTAAATGATTGGGAATACTCAAAGCCCAATGAATAGGCAATCTCCTGAATAGTGTCATTTGTATTTAAAAGTTGGCTTTTTGCTTTGTCCACCATCATTAAATGAATCAGTTCAGTGGCATTTTTGCCTGTTTCTTTTTTTAATAAATCACTAAGATAATTCGGTGATAAGTTCAGGTTATTGGCTATTTTTTGCACGGAAAGGCCGCCTTCCTTATACATTGATTTGGTATTGATGTAATCTTTAATATAGGTTTTAAAATCGCCCACAACCTTGTTTCCTGATTGACTTCGGGTAATAAACTGGCGGTCATAAAATCTTTCGCAATATTTTAATATCAATTCCAGCGTGGCAACTACAAGATCTTTACTGTGCTTATCGATATTATTGGCTAACTCTTCTTTTATTTTTAGTGTTAACTCCTTGAGTATCGTTCTTTCCTTAGCAGATAAATGTAAAGCCTCACTTAATTGATAATCAAAATAGGTATAATCTTTAATACGGTTGCTTAAAAATGATTGTCGAAGAAAATCAGGATGAAAATACAATCCCCAACCGGTCTTCCCATCTTTTCTGTAATCTGCAGCATCAATAACCATATGTTGTCCGGGGCTATAAAAAACAAGTGTACCATTTGTATAGTCCATTGTGGTTTGACCGTACATAAGACTGTTGACGCATTTCTCACTCTCGATGATGCAATAAAGATTCATATGAACCATATGCTTGTCAAACACCAGTTTTTCTTTATTCAATTGGCTATAGTCGATCAGTGTAATTAAGGGGTGTTGTAGTTCATCAGGAATGCCGAAGTATTCGTGGATGTCATTTACTGAATGAATGGTTATATTCTTTACAGGTTTCATACCAATGTTTTTGTTGATGAATTTATAAGCTCTTTTTTCTATCGTTTTACTGTATTTTACAGAACAAATATGCCTAAAGTTGCTGTGGTGCTTTTCATACTTAAACCGCGCCTGTGTAACTTATTTTTATCATATAATCAGGTTGTTTTGTTTTCAATACAAATTTAGAACTTCACATAGGATGTTATGATTGATGTAAAATTGAGTTTTTTTTAGATAATAGCTATAAATCAAATTACGGTTTATGGTGTTTAAATTACATTTATCTGCAAAAAAACATTGAATAAAAACAAAGGTAAGTTCTGTATATTTACTAACATACTCAACTGATTTGAATGTTTTATATTATAAAGTGCGGGGGTGGAGGGTAATTTGTTGTCTGTAAGCATTTTGGATTATGCTCTAGGCAAGGTAGTTTAAGCGTTAAGCTCATAGATTATTTATTAAAGGCGAAAAATATGCTATTAAAGGTTGATTTATATTACCTGATGGTTAAGTAGCTTTGCAACAATAGTCTTTTTGTTTGATGGGGAATATATAGTGAGACGAAATAAAGTGTTCATTTGCTAATGGTTTGAGCAATTTATAGACTTAACTGTTAATTATAATTAGGATTAGTTATAGCTTAAATAAGGTAAAATTAGGATTACAAGCTATATATCGTGTTGTGGTTTATGGTACCTCAGATGTTTGTTATAAGGTTCAGGATGCAGATAATGTAGATGTCTTTTGAGTTTTAATACCAGTGGTTTATCCTTTTAAAGAGAATAAGAAACGATCCATGATAAAGTTTTTCTCACATAGCTTGTCCCTATAAATGGGGGATAGACAATGTGACCATTGGAAATCAAATTATAAGCACATCAAAATAGGTTCCGATATAATCATCAGAAAATAAAAAAGAAGGAGATAAATTTTTGGTAGCGGGTATTGAACTGGTCAATGTCGGTTATTTTCTTTTGTATAGAATACGCAGATACCAGATCATCAGTATTAATCCTTTAACCACACTTGAAAGACTGATAGCCCACCATATACCTAACATACCTAATAATTTTTCAGATGATAAGATAAGTGCGGCAGGAACTCTTGCTCCGGTAAAAACAATACCTGTTACAGAGGGGGGAATAGTACGGCCTATCCCATTAAAAGCACCTCGTGTTATAATTTCCGTGATCATGAAAATTTGTGAAACAGCTAGGATTTTTAAGTAGGTAGCTCCCAATTGTAATGGAGCAGGTTCTTTTAGGAAAAGGGAGAATATGGTTTTTCCGAAAACAAAGAAGGAGAAGGTTACCAGACTACCTAAAAACACGCCAACTCCTAAGGTAGTAAAATAGCCTTTTTTTATTCTATGCCAATTGCCAGCCCCAAAATTTTGTCCGGTAAAACTTCCCAGGGCTGTTGCAAAACCTGAGGAGGTCATCCACGACAGTGCTTCTATTTGTGCACCAACACTCTGAACGGCAATAGGCATATCTCCCCATTTGGTAATCATTCGGGCCAGTATCAGAGCAAATATGGCAAACAAGCTGCTTTCAATAGCTACAGGAGAACCCAGTTTAAAAACACCCTTGGTAATTTCTTTAGATAATTTGAAATGTCGGAATTCGGGGTTCATGATTTCTTTCTTCCACACAAAACGGATGATGAAAATGATAAAGACTACCAACTGAGCTATTACGGTAGCTACTGCCGCACCTTTTACTCCTAGTGCAGGTATCGATCCTAAACCAAAGATAAATAAGGGATCCAATAGCATATTTAATCCTAATCCCACTAATAAATAATAAAAAGGTAGTTTGCTATTGCCTGCACCATTGTATATACCCTGGAAAGTAGGATTTATAAATGTGCATATAAATCCTAAGGAAACAATTCTCAGGTATCCTTCTGCTCCATTTTCAACTATTCCTTTTGATAATCTGAATATGCCAATTAGTTGTGGCGTAAAAATAAAAACAAATAAAGAGATGAATGCCGATAGTATCAAGGCCCAGAAAAGGGAATGACGAGCATAGCGAGCAGCTTCTTCCTTATCCTTTCTGCCTAAAGCTTGCGATACTCCTATTTCAGCTCCTATGCGGGGAATAAGTACAATAGAAATACCTAACCAAACAAAGAAACCGGCAGCTCCTACTGAAGCAACAGCATCACTTCCTAAACGCCCTAGCCAAATCATATCTGTCAGGTTATAAGCCATCTGCATTAAGGAGGTTCCGATGATGGGAATAGCCAGCTTAAGTAACTGCTTAAATATGGATCCAGAGGTTAAATCAATAGTCTTATTCATAGCGGCGCGAAAGTAGTCAAATTATTATTATAAAAAGGTTGACATTTGTTGGCCTGTCAAGGAAACATATCTGACTTGAATTTGTTTTAGATGGGTAATTTTAATAGGGTATTTTTTATCAGGAAACGAAATTAAATACTATATTCCGACAGCAATAACGGGTGCTTAGTTTAAATTGAGTGATCTCTTTTTCTTGTGTAATAGAGGATTTATCAATTGCTTTGTTTCAGTAACCATGATGTGAGTGAATGGTTTGCTATTGCTTATTGTAATCATAAAAAAGAATTTCATTCATGAAAGAAATGTGGGATACAAGGTACAGTTCAAAGGAATATGTTTATGGGACTTTACCTAACGATTTTTTTGCACAGCAATTGGCAGGATTGGAGCCTGGGAAATTATTAATGCCTGCAGAAGGAGAGGGACGAAACGCCGTATATGCAGCCAAATTAGGTTGGGAGGTGTGTGCCTTTGATTTGAGCAAGGAAGGTAAAATAAAAGCTGAAAAACTCGCAAAGATGCACCGTGTTAATATTGAATATCAGGTGGGAGAATTTCACGAGGTCGATATTCAGGAAAATAGCTTTGATGCTGTGGGGCTTATTTATGCCCATTTTTCTCCGGAGAAGAAGAATGCTTACCATAAGATTTTGGCTAAGTATTTAAAAAAGGGGGGTGTCGTTATTCTTGAAGGCTTTAGTAAGTCACATATACAGGTAAGTAAAGATAATAAAAGGCCCATGGGGCCACCCAACCCCGATATGCTTTTTTCTGTTGATGAAATAAAAGAATACTTTGCCGACTTCGAAACTCTGGAACTTAAAGAAGAAGAGGTTGAATTGAACGAAGGCGCATTTCATGTTGGTACAGGAGCGGTTGTCCGATTTATGGGGAGGAAAATATAGTAGTCATCAGCCAATAGTTCACAGTCAACAGTAAGCATTACTTAGTCTTCGGTCCACGACTGCCAACTAAGTACTGCTAACTGCCTTCTCGCAGAAATGAAATATAAGGCCACAGGATGTTGCTATGCTCCAACTGCTAACTGTTTATATTTTTACAATAACCCGGCCTCTACTTTTCTTGTTCAGCATTAAATCAATGTGTTCTTGAAGAGATTCAAGAGAAGATTCTTTGATTAAATCAGTGTTAAAATCTATTGACCATTCATTGGCTAATAAATCCCAAATTTTTTGGCGAATTTTCATAGGGCAGTTTTGAGAATCAATGCCTAATAAACTAACGCCTCTTAAGATAAAAGGATACACCGTCATTTCCAGATCTCCTGAACCAATATTTCCACAAGTAGTCACATTGCCTAAGGGTTTACATCCTTTTAAGAGAGTAGTCAGGGTGTTACCTCCTACTACGTCTATGGCTCCTGCCCATTGGGTTTTTAACATTGGGCGACCCGACTGGTCATCTGTAATGCTCCTGTCGATTTGTGATTGAGCACCAATCTTTTTTATCTCTTCCTCAGGAGCCATTGCATAGTTGGCAGCAATCACATCAAATCCTAATTTATTAAGAATCTGACAGGCAATATTACCTACGCCCCCTAAGGCACCGCTTACTGCTATAGGTCCCATTTCGGGTTTTTGGCCATTGTTTAACGAACGGTATATAGATAGTGCTGCTGTAAAACCAGCTGTGCCATAGATCATTGCCTTTCGGGAATTCATGTTTTTAGGCATAGACACAAGCCATGATTCAGGTACTTTTATATACTCAGCAAAGCCTCCCGGGTGGTTCATTCCCAAATCGTAACTGGTTACAATAACCGAATCGCCTGCTTTAAATAATTCGCTTGTACTCTGTTCAACTACTCCAGCAGCATCAATGCCGGGGGTGTGAGGATACTTGCGTGTAACACCTTTGTTGCCTATGGTCGATAAAGCATCCTTGAAGTTTAATGAGCTGTATTTTACCTTTACAAGAACTTCCCCTTTGTCTAATGTTTCAAATGGCATTTCTTTAATCGATGTGTTATAGCTGTTGTTATCTTCTTCCACTCTAAGTGCTTTGAATGTTGAACTGCTTTTCATGGCTATTTTTTTATTAGTTTTCATTACTTTTGCACAAAGAATATTATAAAATAACTGTCAAACAAGAGCTTACAAAAATGTTTCCTACGAACATTTTGTTCCGATTTGAGTGTTGTAAGGTGATTTGGAGGTTAAAAAAATATGGAAAAAAGTTATTGTCCAATAGATACATTTATCAATGTCATCAAAGGAAAGCGAAAGGGTACAATTATATTACATCTTTTTCAGGGAACTAAACGTTATAATGAATTGGTAAAGTTATTGCCTGACATAAGTGAGCGGATGCTTACCAAACAGTTGCGGGAGCTTGAAGAGGATGGATTAATCATTCGTACAGTATTTCCTGAAGTTCCGCCAAGGGTAGAATATCATTTGACAGAATTGGGTC
>JBFHKL010000136.1:0-10803 GCA_041595375.1 Saccharicrinis sp. | reverse complement strand
ATTCCAGTATGGTGCGATTAGAAGTCGTTGTTCTGAAACATAAAAATACCCGTTTTTAGCGAGTTTGCAACTGTTTATTGCATTGATTTTTTTAGTTAAAATTGTCGATGTATAATAACATGATTATAGCTAGTATTCGACAATAGAGCTTAGATGCTTAATTATCAGTATGTCAAAGAGCATTTTTGTGTATATTTATTTATTGTCGATTGTATACCAGATTGCAATAAAACATCATCGACAACTTTTTATAAAAAAGTATCTATTTCAGCGCGCTCTTCGCCAATAATTTCTTTCTCTAGCCATTTCTCTTGACGCGCTTTAAAGATAATCAAACTATCCTTTTCTTTCATAAGAGCATTGGCTTCTGCCCTGAGTGCACTCAGTCTGGCTTCGGATATTTCACCTTCAAAAGTAGAGTTTTGTATCCAATTAAGATAACGTCTGCAGAGTTTTAGCATTTTACCAACGCGTTTTTCTCCTATATCGTATACAGCTATAATGTACATTTAAAATTGGTTTTAGTTTGATGTGTTATATTTATATTGTATAATATTAGTGACCTTTTGTAATCAATTTGTGGGACAATATGATTTTTAGTGAATAAACTAAATCTATTTAAATAAGTGTCCTCAAGCCGGCCGGGCTTTTCATTTTTTGTCATGACACAAAAAACAAAACAAAAAAGTATAGGATGATAAGAGCAATGTCTAGCGATTTAAGTTAGTTACCACCATATTTTTAATGGTTTATAGGGTTCAATATCTAAAATGTGTTTTACCAATTTATAACATTCTAATTTAATAAGATGTTTGTAGCTGATGGAACGATCTAATGTGCGGTGTTGAATGGTTTCGAGTAGTCGATCCTCAAATGCTTTAACAAATGTTTTTTTGCCTTTCTCTTTAAGTAATGTGTGGTTTAGTCCTTGCTCAAAGTCATTTGTGCCAAGCATCTTTTTGTTGAGTACTTTAAAAATTACCCGATCAACCAATATGGGTTTAAAAACCTCTGCTAAATCTAATGATAAGGAAAAACGTCGTTCGCCAGGTGAATGTAAAAAAGAAATAACCGGATTAAGCTGTGTTTGGTGTATGGCTCTTAGGCATTGCGAGTAGCACATCATATTACCAAATGAAATAAGAGCATTTACTTCGTTGAGTGGTGGACGCATACTGCGGCCTGACATGCTTAAATCATTTATCATTAATTCAAAGCCTTCGTAGTATGTTTTGCGGATATTTCCCTCCAGACCCATTAGTTGATCAATAGCTGTGGCATTCTCAAAACTATTTAAATAGCTAGTAATGGATTCAATGATGGGTTTCAAATCCTTTCCTCTATTATCGTAGTATTTAAGATTTTTAATCATATTATGAACTGCGCCTTCTAAAATGAGTTTAGCAAGTTCTAAGCGTTTCTGAG
This sequence comes from Saccharicrinis sp., assembly GCA_041595375.1. Taxonomy (GTDB): domain Bacteria; phylum Bacteroidota; class Bacteroidia; order Bacteroidales; family Marinilabiliaceae; genus Saccharicrinis. The sequence continues at coordinate 9,378 of JBFHKL010000136.1, read as the reverse complement.
CATTGTCGTGCAGGCGAGCTTGCGCCATTAGTAGCTTGCCAGAGAGGAGTGCTTCTCTTGGCATAAAGGATCCAGTATAATTTTCGTAATAATCAAAAAAGTGAACGGGTATTTGTTGCTGACCCAAAAAATTATAAAGGGCCGAGTTGGCATCTACAGCTCCAAAAGCATATAGCTCATCTACGTTTTCAACAGGAAGGTAACGTGGTTTTTGTTCCTCTCCATTATTATCACATGGCGTAAATTTTAATGTTTTGTCTTTGCGAGATAATCGACCTGGATTAAATAAGTAGTATGTCTTTTTCATTTTTCATCAGTTTCGGTGGCATAACAAAAGTCGTGGTAAGCGCATTTTTTACATTTGGAGTGATTGATTGTTGCAGGGCATGGTTGAGTATTTAGTAGTGCTTGAATCTCAACTTCAATTTCCTGTATACGTTCCTTATCGAGTTGACTCATATAAATCTCTTCCGTCTTTCGTTCTTTGGGATACTCCAATATACCCATCGCACCATCAATACCGGCTTGTTCTAATTTGTAGATGTAATATTTGAGCTGCCATATATGCGACTCATGTTCCTTGCGTGATTTTTTAATTTCATGAACCACCTTTTGTTTGGCATCATAAAAATCTATTTTTATACCTGGTAGTTCAATCTCTTTAAAACGAGAAGCTCTTTGGGCATAACTACTTTCGTGTATCACAGTGCCCTCGAATACCAAGTCGCTGGTGTGCTCCATATTAATACCATTGGCAAAAAGCCATAACTTACGATGACAAACAAAGTAGTAGTTGAAAAGGGTGCCTGTTACTTGCATATCGCTTAGTTTTTAAACCAATCAATAAGGTTTATGTCTGTGTTATGTTTTACATGCTGTTGTTTAAAATGATCTAAGTCATCAAACCAGCTTCTTAATTCTTCTCTCTTTAACTGTGTTTCTTTATCAGAAATGCATGTGAGGTAGGAGGACCAGCCATATTCTATGGGACTCTCGCAAAAACCATGATGCACCGGGTTATTATGAATATAGATGAGTACCCTTTTAAGATATGCTTCTGAATTGATTAATTTTCTTCTAAAAGGATGTTCGAATAGACTGCCAGTACGCTGGTACTTTTTATTAAAGGCTTTTGAGTAAGCATTAAATAGATTAGAAAACTGTTGGTTTATGCGTTTTTCCACCTTTAAACTTCTAATATTTTCAAAGTCTTCGATGTTGGATAGTATTTTATCTGCATCCCTAATTTTCACCAACAAATGAAAGTGATTGCCCATCAATACCCATGCATAAGTTTCGGCAACGGGAGAAATATACTTGTCGTAAAGCATTAAAAAATGCTGGTAATTAGAGGGTTCTGTGAATATGGGACAGCCATTAATTCCACGATTATAAATATGATAGTATTTTTCGGGTTGTAAAGGAGTAGGTGGGTTTGGCATGGGTTATTTATTTTTTTAAACCCCAAAGATTTCAAAAATCTTTGGGGTTTGGAAAGGTTAATTTAATTGGTTTTCGTAATCGAAGCCTTTCATCATATCGATTAAGTGTTTAGTGGCATTATCCAATGCTTCAATCGATTCTTTTTTAGTACGAACATAAGCGCCGGCAGATAAGGTTACGAAAGAAGCCACGCCATTCATTTCTTCTTCAATAATAGGTTCAGCCTTATTATCCTCTTCCTCTTTCAGTTTGGCACGTATGCTACCTGCAATTTTATTGGCATTTTCAGAAACCGATACTGCTAATGTTTCCATCAAACTAAAAGTGCGTGATTGGTTAGATGTGATAGACCAATTAATTATAGCATCAGCTAAGGCTGGTATCAGTTTTTCGCGAACAGTTTTAGGTGCCACTAAACAGGAACCAAAAACAGTTTGAGTTGCTAACCATCCTTGTTCACGCAGTTTGGTCTCTGTTTCTTCTGTTATTTCGGGTTCTAACTTATTTAACGAAACACAAAATAAACGACGTAGATCTAAGGCAATATCTTGTACGAATAGACCAGTTGCACGTTTGTTATCAGGAATCCATTTACGACTTAAACTTCTGTCTTTACCTTTTAATAGATTCGTTATTTGATCTTCGTTTAGCATATCGCCTTTATCATTTCTGATAATAACTTCATTATTTGGTCGGTCGCTTCTATCGAAGGATACATTTTCGGAATCGACACCTGCTAAAAGTGGGTGTAAACCTCTCATGGAAGAAATAGATAAGGGACTACGACGTTTAATGGTTCTATCTTTTCCGCCTTTAGCTGCTTTCATCCACCCCCCAAATAGTTGGTCGGCATATGATGGATCGCATGTTGCATATACTTCTCCTTCTTTCATTTCTCCACTTTTATTAACATCAAATAAAAATGTAGTTGGAGAAGGAACCTCGTTTAATGCTGATGAAAGCGAATCTATTAAGGAGCGTTTTACTTGCTGTCCGCTAGAGTATGGAACACGACGGCTGAATTGTGGATCGTAATAAGTTTTCTGTCCATCTGCTACACAAAATACGGTATGTTCTGCTCTTTTTAATGTTCTGATATAAATAGTACTCATGGTTTTAATTGTTTAAGGTTTAAATATTTCGTTCTGCGTATGCGTAATCAAATTTTAGCAATACCACAAAGTAGCCAAAGTCTTCACCCGACATTAAATGCACTTTGTCGCGTAATTGCTTAAATAAGGTCAGTGCAGATTCATCCACATCTTTAATTAGCGTGGTTAAAGCATCTAAAAATGCTCTTTTTGATTTGGCAACCAATAATTCCGATTGAATTAGATTTTTTCGATCATTTTTAGTCGCTGCTTCACGATACACGAGAAGTGCCTGAGCTACTTCTGCAGTATATTCCAACGATTCCTCTTTGTTTTTTGTAATCATAGCTAATAACCAGGTTTTATATGTTCTGTATGTAATTATATTTTCGTAATCTTTTTGATCTGCTTTCCCTTTTCGTTCTTGATAGCCTTCTTCTGTTTCTCCCTTTTTAGGAATTATTTTAGGCTTTATCAGTTTCAGATTAGAATCATTCCCAAAATACTTTCGTAAGTCTTTTGGTTCAAGAGCTTGTAAACCAATAGAGCCTAACTCACATGCTCGCTTAATATGAAGGCCAAATAAACTCTCGTACTCACGAGCATCGGTAAGTGCAGCTTGCTCACCAAAAAGGAGTTTGTAATACGTTATTATCTTTCTTGCTTTTTCGAAATGCAAGGGATAAAATCCTAATGTTTTATTAGTTTGTCCTAAGCTATACACATATCCCATTAGGGTTTGTTTTGAAAACAGATTGGAGATATTAAAGAATAGTTCACTCCATTTTATGGTATTTACTTCGATGACTTTATCACTTACCGAGAAGATATTTTCTGAATGTAGATGTGTAAAATCGAAATCCTCACGAAAGCGTTTACTGCACGAAAAATTAAGCCATTGGCCATTCCATGTATTAATCTGATTACCCCTTAATTGTTTTAAAGTAAGGTCATTTAAAAAGCTTCTGTAAATCTTCCAACCATCATATAGCTTTAATAAGATATCGGGTTGATCAAAAAATATAGAATATCCTCCTGCAACACCTACTCCCAATCCACCTCCAATCCATGAGTAATAAATATCTTCATCGTCTTGTATAATGGCTATGTCGGTTACTGCTCCTGATGTTGTTGCAAATTCTTTTACCTCAGAGGCTGGATATCCTATCGCTATGCTGGCATCAGCTTCACCAATAGCAATCTTATCATGCAAACTATTGAGTTTTTCTTTTCGTTCTGCTGCTGTTAATAGATGTGGTTTTTGTCCTGCCTTCATCTGTACAAAAGGTGAATTTGTTACCCATTGCATATATTTTGTATGATTATAAAACCATTCGAAATATTCCTTCTCAAAAAACTCCTTTGCAGAGAGCTTTTGATTGGTTTTATTGTTGAATGCTTTTAAAAAAGTGCGTCCTATTGTTGATGCGATCATGATTCTCCTTTCTTTATAAAAATGAATAATCCGAATTGTAATTCTCTTCTTTTGCCATTTCAAGATCAAATCCCGTCTCTGAATCATACGAACTATCAGGTATGATAAAAGGCCGCGATCCCCAATCTAATTGCCGTAAACTTTTTACAACATAATAGCGTGTGCTGACTTCCATTTTAGTTCGTTCTTCGTAGGTACTCTCACGGTACTTTTCTTCATCTGCCTCACAAATACAGCTCACACTGTCTATTTCTAGCAGGTCGAGCAAATAGGCTTTAGGATTATGAGTTAGTCTTTCATTGCTCCATTGTCCGGTTGCCTTATAAATAGCATGTGCCTCTATTGTCATGCAATCTATCTCGGTAAAGACTTTATCTATTTTATTTTGCAATTCTGTTTCACTAAAAACTTGTCCATCGGGTAAAACTTCATAACTGCGCTGTACTGTTTCTAATTTATAGGGCAAAGCTTCCTTTTCAACTTCAGGAGGAGATAATACATAGATTGGTTTGTATTTGCCAATGGTTTCGTTTGTGCGTTTCCGATTGATGCGTCCAAATCGTTGAGCTAAAGAATCCAAAGGAGCAGCGTCAGTAATCATCAAATCAAAACTAATATCAATACTAACCTCTACAACCTGTGTAGAAACAACAATACAGGCTTTTGTGGAAGTGTTGAAATTTGCAGTAGGATGACCGTTTTCATCTAATCCTAATAACAAGCGTTCTTTTTCAGCTCTATCTGATTTTTTAAACCGACTGTGCAATAGCAATATGGGGATATTCGGATGCTGTGATTTTAATAGTGTATACTGTTCTTGAGCTGTTTTAACTCGATTACAAACTACTAGTACCTTCTTTTGTTCCGCTAACGCTTCCTGTATTATTTGAGAAGTACTTAGCCAATCATTAGCTTTGTAAATGATGTGTCGATCAAATTTTTCCAACTCTTCATTATCTAGCTTGACTTCCAATACATTTTCAGCACCCAACAAATCAATAATCCGATTGTATAAAATGCTTGGCATAGTAGCCGTTCCAATATGAATGCGGCAACCTAAATGGTTCAAAACCTCAATGATTTTTAGTACAATGGATCTGGTTACATCAGTGTAGGTATGAATTTCATCCAAAATAACATCACAGCCTTTAATGTCCATTATCATGGCTTCGTAACCGCCAGTGCCAAATGCGATAGCAGCAATTTGATGAGGCGTGAGTACTTTTATGGCTGCACCCACATGTCCTTGAATAATCTTTTCCTCTGGTTCTTTTCCTTTTAATTCTATGCTGGATGAGGCGTGCAGCAATCGAATATCTATATCTGGATTATCATTGCTTAAGTCGTGTTTAACTCTTTTATACATTGCGTTTATCGATGCCTGAAAGGGTAAAGTGTAAAATACACGCCCACTACATCGTCGAAATAGAAAATCTGTTTTTCCTGCTCCGGTGCAGGCCACAACCATTGTGTGCTTTCTGTTCGACTCGCTACTTTTTAACGACAAGGGATACATCTCATGCCGCCGGAAAAAGAAATCTAAATTTGGCTTTTTAAATGTTCTATCCAGTATTTTTTTAGTTTTTCCAGATAAAGCAGAAGCAAAATGATCTGCGGCGATCAATAAACCACGCCATTCGGAATAACCCCTTTCTTTAACAATGCTCTCGCAATAATCCAAAACTTTTTCATAGCTTTCTTCAGCCTGTTTAATAGAAATATCATTGATTTTAATATCCAAAGCTTCGAGTATCTTAAGTGCATCATCTTTCCATAGCTCCCAATCTTTAATATGTAAGTCAAAGGTATCTTCACGATTTTCCTCTAAATCAAGGATTCCTTTCTTGCCTGCATCATGTAATATTGACTTATGATGTGCTATGATCATTTCGATGAGCGGTCCTTGTAACTCATCCCCAAACAAAGACAGGAAAAAACAAGATGCAATTTCGTGTCTAAAAGGTGTAGTTGGTATTTTAGAGTCTTGTAAGCGCTTTTGAAATACTGTACTTGCCTTTCCAATATCATGTAGGATGGCACCATAGCGCGCTATGTCTTTATCCATTTCAGAGTAGTCGGCTATCTTTTCTGCTGCTTGACTGACTTGCAAAAGATGTTCATGCAGCGTTGTTTCTTCCGGTTTACCCTTAGCTTTTATGTGTGGACAAACTATATTCATAAGGCTAGTAATTACTTTTTACAGGATGACCAATAACTTTTAAATGACCATACATCGGTTTATTTTTTTTAAATCGATTGTAGCCAACCAAGAATGATTTATCTGTTTCCTCAAATACTAATTCAAAACCGGAGTAATGCTCTTCATCAGAATTGAAAATATCAGGATCTACTTCTGTAATTTCATCGTTTGGGTACATGATATCTTCGTTTCTGGAAAGGCAAATATGTTGCATAGAAGCTTCTTGAGCATCTTCAGCTGTATTAAAGGCTAGGTAAAGTATAGGTTCAATCATAACGCCTCTTACCAAAATAGCATAGGGCCGTTCAAATGTTTTATTCTTTTTAGTTCCTTTTTCATTCCATCCTCTGGGTTGAATTTGTTCCTGTTGCTGTGATATTTGTTTGTAGCTCAAGCGATGACCTATAATTTTTTTAATCTCCCCATCATCATCTTTTAACAATTCAGGAAATAATTTTCGTTCTATGCCTGCCACAATTGATGGTGTAAGGAATTGCTGGCTGTAGGTTTCACTGTCTCTTACCGCTGTCCATGGTTTAATAAAACCAAACGGACCTGTATATTTAACTACGTACATCATTTTCATTTTTTTTACCCCTTTTTTTACACCTTTTTTTCACACCTTCGAGGTTTTTAAAACCTAGAAGGTGTGAAAAGGTGTAAAAAAAAGGTTTGTTTATTTTACTGCTCCAAAACCTACTCCAGTACTATTTCCTAAGCCCACATTCCAGGCAAATGCTTTTGTTTCGGGTTTGGCTTTAATAATTACCGGGCACCAGTTTGTGCGGTTTTTAATATTCTTGTATGTAATTAGTTTGGTGCCGGCCTTTGGGTAGTCGGTTTTAAACTTTATATCGATTGTATCATCTGATAGGCCGGCCTGTTCCATTTTGGTGAGCAATGTCTGTTTTAAACAATCATTGGCTCGTTGGTCGGAGTATATGATATGCTCTATTCTTTCGCCCTCTTTTCGTTTGATAAAGATCGGACTGGCAATGTAAAAGGTGTCTTTCTCTGTAAAATCAGGATCTTCCTGAATAATAATTTCTTCCACCTTAAGGCCATGAAACATCTCCGGATCATTTTGTATACCAGCAATAATAGTTTGTATAATGTCATTATTTGCTGAACTAAAAAAGAAAGCACTTCCTTGCTCAAAGCATAGTCCTTTATTGGCTTTGCGTCCATTTTCTAATCTCGAAAATGAATACAATGATACCTCACCATGCTCTTTATTCCACCCTAACCACTTGTGTATTGCACCTGTTAAAAGATGTTGGTGGTTAAATGGTACGATTTGATTGTTCGATTTAATTTTTAAGTATATTCTCATATCATACTGTTAGTTATTGTAATTAATTCTGTAATGTTAAAAGTATAAATTGCCAATTACTGTCAGTTTAAAAAATCAATTGCTCTTTTTTTTATAAAATCCAGTAGTATAGGGGGATGTAATACCTTTACTTCATGACATAAACCCAAAACAAATCTGCCTACTCCTTCAAATCCACAAACATTGCATTCAAACAAAAAAGAGTTTGCGTCAATAGGGGAGATATATTTCTCAGCAAGAGGGTATTCCTCTTTTAATAATTCGCAGGCACGTATTGAAAGCACTAGTTTTACCGGATATTGCTCTTGTGAACTAATTCTAAAAACATCTATTGGTGCTTCAATGTGAAGTTTTTCGTTTTTCCAATTCTCGGTTAAAATTCTCACCGAATTAATTCGTGTATTTTTAAACGTTTTGCAAGAGTTACTTTCAATATCAAAAGCCCATGTAGCTATGTAATTAGTTGTGAAATTAAACGGTTCTACGATTCGGTTTGTTCGTCTTTTGCTATTTGCCGAATGATATCCACATAGCACAACTTTTTGTTTGGTTTTTATGGCTTTTATGAGTTGATGAATAATTAGTGAGTGTTCTTGTTTTACGATGGTGTCAGCTACACGTTCAAAATCATACAAAGCGTATAATTTGTTAATTAATTTTCCTTTGAGCAAGTTTTCGTTACTTATTGAGTGGATAGCTTTATTTAATATATCAGCCTCTTCTTTTGAAAAATGTAGTAATTCGCTAATTTCTCTGAAATAAGGGGAAGTTTTATCAATAAAATAGAGGCCATCTTTGGGTCTGGGAATAATAAAGCCAGCATCTCTTAATGTTTTTATATAGCGGTGTGCTGTTCGTTCTGTCAAATTAAATCTTGCTATTATTTGTGAGATAGAATATTTTAAGCCACTAGAAAGATAGGTTAGCAATTCTAAAAGGGTTTGTAGTTTCTTGTGTTCATCCATATTATATATCATTTTGTTAGGTAATCAATATTGTACTGGTTTTAGATATTCGTTGTTTAATCCAAATAAAAACCAGCGGTTGTTGAATTGTTTTAAATGATATGGATGGATTTCAAAAGTTAATTCTTTGTTTGTCGTAAAGGGCTTATATGTAATCCTCAAAACTCTTTGATTAACTATTGCGTTGTAAATGTCACCAATGTATTCGCGTTTTGCTTTTCGTTCACCACGTTTAATCTTGCTGTACATAGGCTTGTCAATTTCCAATTCGGCTGCCAATTGACGTTGAACCATTCCTTTTTCCTCACGGAGTTCTTTGATACGTTTTCCTAAAAACATCTGTTTATTTTAAGACTTGTCAGAATTAGACTAAAGTATAAAATATTTTCAAAAAAAAAGGGAGAGAAGCAGGGGGAATATTATAATTATGTTGTATATCATTTACTATCCCTTGCTGATGCTTAAATTTTACCCGCGTGGGCTTAACATCATGCCATTAAAGCACTACAAAATGCTTTAAAAGCAATGCAACAAGCCATAGAGGCACTGCAATAGCTCATCAAAGTATTGCAGAACGGCTCCAAAGCATTACAAAATACCATAAAAGTGCTACGGAATACCACCAAAGCCTTACAAAATGCCTCAAAAGCGACACACTGTCAGAAAAAGTGCTGCGGAATGCTGCAAAAGCACTGCAGAATGCAGCAAAAGCGACACAAAGTCAGACAAAAGTGTGTTTTGTTAAATAGGACTCATAAAAAAAATACGTCGAATTTTGTTTTAAAATGAAAATATAAGTAAATTAAGTAAGCATTATTGACCAATGTTATTGAACTATGCATCTATTTTGTATATCTCTCCGCTACGCTAGCATACGCCATCCACGATGGATCATTCTTGCTTTCACATCT
>JBFHKL010000135.1:0-10814 GCA_041595375.1 Saccharicrinis sp. | reverse complement strand
TACAGAGCCAACTGCTTAGCCAAAGTAGTATTGATACGGCTGGTCCCCTTATCCTGGTCGTTCCTCGTTACTCGTTTACCAGCCTTATGATATAACAAATCAAATACTCCGGGCGTATAATCGATCGGGCCGGCCAAAATACGGGTAAATGGCAAAACAACATGATGTTCCGGAGGATTGCCATCGCTCCATCCGTTCCATTCCATCCCTCTTGCACCTTCTCTGGTCATCATATTAGGGTAAGTTCTTCTGATACCTGTTGGTTTGATAGGCTCATGAGCATTAACGGTCAATTTATATTCAGCTGCTTTTTCTACTACCTTACGATAATGATTTACCATATACTGCCCATGATGAAACTGCCCCTTAGGCTGAATGGGCCCGGCATAGCCTGTTTTTAAATGATGCATACCCAGCACACTATATCTTTGGAACGCCGTATCCATTTGTTGTTCATAGTATGGAGCATCTCCTCCTGTTTCATGATGATCTATGATGGCAATGTTTTTTTTGGCGGCATATGCCACAATATCCTCCAAATCAAAATCGCTGCATGCAGTTACAAAATCAAAGGCTTTGGGTTGCCCCCAGTTTTCCCATCCGGAATTCCAGCCTTCGGCCAGCACGGCATTTATATTATTTTCAGCTGCAAAGTCGATGTATTTAAACATTTCCTTTGTTGTGGCTCCATGTCTTGGACCCTCTGTCCAGGTATTAGTTCCCAGGTGCATTCCCCACCAAACACCTACATATTTCAATGGATGAATCCAGGATACATCGGTTAGTTTATTGGGTTCATTTAAATTTAAAATAAGCGATGATTCTATTAATCCACCTGCTGAGGAAGCTATTTGAATAGTTCGCCAGGGTGATTGCATGGGTGTTTTGGCTTTAACTTTAACACCATCGGGCCAGGGCACCAAATTAGCAATCATCGACAATTCCTCACCTTCCTTTTTGATAAGCGTCATCCCGGCATAATCAGTCAGGTTAGCCTCATGAATACTTAAAAAAATTGTTTGATCCGCTGACTCAAAGGTGACTGGCGTATTAGCTGATGCCACTTGGGATAAAGGTTTATTATGATAAAGCATCTCATATGATTCGAAGTTTGCAGGAATAAACCAGGTACTATAATTCTCAGCAAGGTTAAATTCGGTTAATTCATTGGTAATAAGCAGACTATCTAGCCCCTCTTGTTTAGGAATCTCATACCTAAAACCTACACCCTCATCATACACTTTAAAAATCAAGTTAAGCTTACGATACGGAGCAATGGATTCCTGTAAAAAGATCTTAGCCGAATTATAATGATCCCGTACTTCCTTTTGCTCTCCCCATACCTGCTCCCAGGTCTCATCATGCGATTCTTGTTTAACTTTTAAAATTTTAAAATGATCCAGTAATGCTTTCACACTTTTTAACTCAAAACCCAATGCTGAGGCCTTTATAATATCTCTATCTCCTGCCTTTATCTGATAAAATGGTTTATTATCCTCCAGGAGAAAGGCCAATTGATAAAACTGATTTGGAGATGTTACAATTATTTCAGCTGGTTTAGGCTGAGTACATGCCTGTAGCAGAACTACACCTAATAATGTAGCAACAAGAATTTTCATAGCAGTCAAATTATTTTTTTCTAAAATTAAAAACCTTATCCCTACCTGAAAGACTATTTTTAAAATTGACTGCTTAGATAATATAAATAACGTTTTTAAGAAAAAAATAAATTCTGATTTGATTGAATTAAAAATTTCAGTTACTCATCTAGTTTTATCAGTTCTCCTGTACACGACAGATCTATAGACTCGTAACGCGTAAAAGTAGTCTCAGGACCATCATAATAATAAGTATCTCCAGAAGAATAACAACTTACATCAAGTGTTTTACTTGGATTTAAATAACAATCATTGATTGATTTATGGACTAAATCAATGTCATTGCATTCTAAACCTTTAGCATCTATTGCTATATTTCCATCTATATAAAACTTTACATAATCAGCTACACCTTCAAAAGTATAAGTTCCTACGTTATAATAACTAAATACATATAAATTACTACAGTCGACGCTCAAATCTATTTCAGGATATTTAGACTGTCCGCTCATTACCAATTTCAGATCTCCTAATTTAATTCTATCAGAACTTTCTACTTTTGCATTCGCATTAACAGTAATCATATTTACATTATTTCCTGGCACATAAATCTCTATTAACTGATCCTGTTGTACCACATCATAATCTTCATGGTCAATAGTCAAATTTTCATTGTCATAATCTATTATTAATCCATCAACCAAATAATCGTAACCACTAATATATATTTCATCATTTAATGTATCTGTAAATATCACATGACAAGAGGCCTCTATTGTAATTGAATTTACAACACCTACTTCTTCCTGTTGTTGAATAATATCTCCATCTGAGGATAACAATTCGAGATAATTGCACGAACTATTGAGTATCGATAATAAAACAAAAAATACAATGTAATACTTATTCATGATTGTTACGGTTTACATTAAATCGATATCCTACGCCAAACTCAAGAAACTCTGAAGCACAAAAACTAGCCTTGACACCCAAACTTGATACTAAGTTATCCGTAATACGATACCTAACTCCAATACGCGGATAAACCGGTTGAACCGGTTGTATATTAGAAAAAACATATGCCCCGAGATGTATATAGGCAGTAGCTTTACCCAGAAAAATATTATACGAGGCGAAAACACTACTTACAAAATAATCAGAATTTGAAAAACTACTATAAGACTCTTCTTCAAAATTGGCCCAGATATATGGGATTGATTTTGAGTAAATCTCATCAAACCCAATCCCAATTGCTTTCTTTGAATTAAGATGCCACAGGTAATTTACATTTAAATTCACGTTATAATATTTAGAGGTATTATTAAAGTGCTGACTCTGACCACAACTGACAACTACTAAAATTTCCTGTTCCTTGCTTTTCGAAACCTTTATTTTATCTATGACCGGCGTTGGCTTCTCGTTAAACATATATTTAGCACCTATAGTAGTGCTTAAAATATTGATCCCATAATTTGGTTTTTTAACTGCTCCATTAGAGAAATGCGTTAGTGAAGCTGTTGCGTTAAAAACAATACGATCAGTGATTCTATAATCTAACAGCAGTCCAAATCCTATATATGCATTTACGTGAGAACTAATACACGAATTATAAGGATTGGTTTTATAATCATAAATCTTAGTAACATAAGCTAAACCTAACGAAGATTTATATTCGGCAGAAAACCTGGTAGAACGATAAATATATTGATTTATATAAGGAAACAGAGCTATCCCAGAGCCATATATTTCGTCATTTCCCAGCGTTCCATAATATAAACCTAAACCTATCTCTGGGTAATTGAAGTTGGCTTGCCAAGAATTTTTAGAAAAATTACGTGAACCATAATTTAATTCTACACCGTTACTAAAATCCTTTAACATATAAATCATATCATCATGAAACGGTAATACAATTCCTCTGTGAAATTTAACAGATAATGATTTATGCACCACCTCTTCTGCTTCTGAAACCGCATAATACTGGCCGTTCGCCACCTGAACAACCAACAAAAACAACACTGGCACCAACAACTCCTTTAACCTACTCAAGCTCTAACAATTAAACAATAAACAGCAAAAACATCTACTCTCCTTTTATCCTACTAACATATGTACAAATATTCAATAAAAACATCAATGACTCTATCATACAATATGATTAAGAGTCGAAAGATAAAAAATATCTGAAAAACAAAATGTTAATAAAACTTTATCACACTATAAACCTAATTGACTGTTCTCCAAGCTTTGTAAATTTTAGAGTTACAATACCTGTGCAGCTAAGCTTTTTCAACTATTGATCATTGAATATGGATTCGTTTACCTATCAGCCAGATATTGTTTATCGGCATACTGAAGATAACTTAATCTGTAGCACTCTGCTATCACCTTAATCAGCAAATCACTTATCACCCTACATACAGAGTAATCTACCTAGTTTTTACCAAATTACCAGCCATCTTTGAAGGAGTAAAGACATAAATAGCTAATTAGTTAAGCTAATCTGAATTTTTAATTATTATAGATTATGAATAAAAAAAAGAGAGTATGCCATAGGCACACTCTCTTTAAATCGTATTAATTGTTGGCTTATTTAAGGTGTTTTGAAAAGAATCCCATCATAGCCTGGTACAGTTCTATTCTGTTTTCTTCGTGATGAAAACCGTGGCCCTCATTATACTTAACCATATAAGGAACATCATAACCTCTTTCTCTGAGATTTTCAACAACCTGATCCGACTCATTGATATTTACTCTTGGATCGTTGGCTCCCTGCACAACAAAAATAGGTTTATTTATTTTTTCCACATTCAGCGCAGGAGAAACTTGTTCCATAATTTTCTTTTCTTCCGGATCTTCCTCGTCATACCATTGCTCATAAAACTGTTTCATAAAAGGTTTCCAGTAAGCTGGGAATGATTTTACGAAGGTAAACAAGTTAGAGACTCCCACGTAATCAACTCCACAAGTATATAAATCGGGTGTTTTCACCAGACTACCTAAGGTAGCCAAACCACCATAACTGGCTCCATAAATGGCTATTTTATTTTCGTCGATCAAACCTAGTGTTTTGGCATAAGCCACACCATCTTCCAGATCATCTAACATTTTTCGGCCAATCTGCTTATTTCCTGCCAGAAAAAACTCCTTCCCGTATCCACCTGAACCTCGGTAGTTAATTTGAAGCGTAGCATACCCTCTACTGGCAAACAGCTGGGTAGTAGGGTTAAAACTCCAATAATCTCTTACCCCATAAGGTCCACCATGTGGATGCACTATAAGAGGCAACTTTTGTCCTTTTTTCACATTTGTTGGTACGGTCAAATAGCCATAGATCGTCAATCCATCTCTAGAGGTAAATTTAACAGGTCGCATCTCAGCCATTTCCTCTGGCTTTAATGAAGGCATCATGTTAAATAACTCTTTAAAGGAATCTTTTTTTACATCATATAGATAATATATTCCATATAACTTATCACTTGAAACATAGATTAAAAATTTATCCTCTTCATCTGTTTTACTGGCTATATCAAAATCATAACCTTCAAATTGTTTCTTAAACTTTTTGTCTAACTTTTTATAGGTGTCACTTACCGGAATAACTACTGATTTTTCTCCTGTATAATAAAAATAATCAACTTCATAACCTCTTTTACGCGAACGGCTCATTCCCCCCATATCAAAAGTTTCATTGGCATAAACTTTTTTAATAATCTCCTTTTTCTTTAAGTCATATAGAACAATCTCATTCGTATTGCTCTCCATATTTGACATCACATAGGCATCATGCGGATAATCAGTTGTATAATCAAAACCTATAATATAAAATTCATCTTGCCAGTTTGTCTGAATAATTTTATCGAAAGCCCCATCTTTCTCACTCTGGTAATACAGCACATACTCTGTTCCATTTTGCTGTTGTGTATAGGCCCTTAAGTTCCCATCTTTATCAAAATCATATCCACTAACAGGATTCTCAGGATCTTTATTTTCAAATAGTTTCTCTAATTCTCCATTGGTAATATTGATTTTATAGGGCTCAAAAATTTGAGGATTATCCTTATTCATTTGAATAATCATATAATCTTTCTGATCCTTTAAAATATCCTGAATCCCCACACGAACACCGTCAAAAGGAGTGAGTTCCATCTGATTTTTTCCATCTAAATCTATGGCAAACAAATGATAGTTTTCGTTACCACCTTTGTCCTTGACATAGATGAGACGATTGTCATTTGCCCATCCATATCCTCTAACCAACTCTTCCCCTTCTTCAATCACCCGCTGTATTTCTCCGCTTTCAACATTTTTTACATAAACATGATTCTTACTATCTTCATCTTTCTCTCTATAGGAGAGATACTGACCATTAGGCGAAAACTGAAAAGAACTCTGATTTGGTTTCTGAAAATAATCCTCGACCGAATAGGTATATTCATCTACTTCAAGAGCTGCTAATTTGATCAATTCTTCATTGGAAGATGGTAATGAAGTGTTACCTGGTAAACTATCATTACCCGTTTGGGCTGTTGAATAATTCATAGCTGTTAGGGTAAGTATACCCAATACTAATTTTCTCATATGATTATTATTTGTTTTGATAATGTATTCTATGTTTAATATCTGCCGACAAGTGATAAATTGCATACTCAGATAACGACAACTACTATGTTAGTGTGTAAAGTAAAATTAAAAAAAATTTCTCTGAACAACTCTATTTTAATCGCTTACATGAACCATGAAAATTTAATAAATGCTGATCTTATTTATTAATCGCAATACTAATGGCTCATTCATAAAAATAGATAAGCAATACTTGAAATCTCTTTCAAGTATTGAAAAAATTAAAGACAGTAACACAAATATGACTAAATACATTCACATTGTCAACAATCAGTTCAAAATATTTAATGGATTGTAAAAAGATACAGTTTATTAACCAATAATAATTTAAGGGTGAAAGCGCACAATTGTGGACCGTAAGCTCACCTTTCAGTCACAGTATATACAAAAGAAACAAAGGGTATAGAAAACGTCATATGACAGATGAAACACAGGACTTTACTTAAACAACAATGCCGGCATGGCTTATTTTTAAGAAACAAGCGCAATGACGGCATGGAAAAAAAGTTGGTTTGGTTGTATTGTGTTGTGTTGTTAAGAATAACCTAAGAAAGCCAATTTATATAGCACTATTGAATATACTCAGTGCCATCTTCCTTGTATAAATAATATGCTACTTCCCCCTCTGCATCTTCTAAATCTACTTTATAAACAACTTCACCCTTTACATTTGTTGCAACAGCAGCTTTAGTCATTGTGGTTTCTGGATGATCCTTTACAATAGCATCTACAATTTTTTGAGGTACCTTATCCACATCAACGGCAGTAAATTTCAACATTTCTTTAAAAACAATTGTTGTTCCTCTTGAAGCTTCAGGATTAGCATTCACATAAAGAACTGGTGCTATTGCAATGCACATCAACACTGTCATGATCAAAAAACTCTTTTTCATCTTATTCGTTTTTAATTAGTAATTTGGTTATGGTTAAAAAGTAACCTTATGCTCATTGTATTTAGTAAAAATAGTGCCACAGCTATTATCTACCACACAAAAGACTCACTAAGCACTTATTTACTAGCACTTACAACTTATCTCATAAGAAACAGATCTCTGAGTCAGAATAAATACCTGAGTAATTATTTCAACAGTGTGTTGAAATAATTGTAGACAGGAATGCCCAATTTCAGGTGATTTACACTACTGTTGAATTCATATCCAATCATTTTCAATGAGAATATAGTCTATTAAATACGTGTGTGCGTTGTGAAAATAACTTTGCAAGACTTCATTGTTTCCTTCCAAACTTTATTTTATCTTAAAGCAAAAATCTACTGATATGGAAGAAAAATCGAATATGCCCCCTATTTACATTGTTTCAGGAGGCAAAGGAATTGCCGGACATACTTTGGTTGAGTCAATGTTAATACAATATCCCGACCATAAAATTCCTGTAGTTATAGAACCTGAAGTGTCTACTCAGGAACAAATTGACAAAATTACAGATAAAGTGGTTCAAAACAACGGCGTAATTGCGCATACCATGGTTGACCATATGGCTCGCAGAAAACTAATAGACACCTGCGAACTTAAAGAAATCAGACATTTCGATTTAGTGGGTAACATGTCTGATTATCTGGATACTGTATTAGATATGAAACCCGTTGAACAACCCGGATTATTCAGGCTACGCGACATGGAATATTACCGCAGGGTACGAGCCATCGAATTTACCATGCAACACGATGATGGTCAGCATGCTGAGAAAATTGCTACTGCCGACATTGTACTTGCCGGAGTTTCGCGTACCGGAAAAACACCCTTAAGCATTTATTTGGCCATGTTTGGATGGAAAGTAGCCAATGTTCCTATTGTACCAGGCACGCCAATACCTGATACCTTATTTGAGATTGACCCCAACCGAGTATTTGGATTAACGATTTCTATGGCCTATCTCATTGCCCAGAGAAGCAGTCGTGTTACCAGAATACATATGGATCCGAATTCGGATTATGTAGATAGAAGAAAAGTTCGCATGGAATTGGACTTTGCTGCTAACTTGTTTAAAAGAGGTGGATTTAAGGTATTAAACATCACTAATAAACCCATTGAATACTCAGCCAATGAAATAATTACCATCCTTACCTCACGATTTGGCAGTAAAAAGTGGAAAACAGATGAACACAACTAAAATCATAGCCTTCAAACACAAAATAAATAATTTACCCAGAGACAATATTAAACAAATCAAATACTCATTTAAGCAAAAAAGGGAAGTCGTAACTTCCCTTTTCTTTTAGCCTCCTGAAGATGCCTCTGTTATATTATTGCAATTGTTATTACATTTCTACAATAGTTACTTCACTTCTTCGGTTAGCCTGATGCTCCTCTTCTGAACAAGAAACCCCATCTGCGCATTTATTTTTCAATCTGGTTTCACCATATCCTTTAGCTGTAATACGCGCCGAGGAAATCCCTCTACTAACCATATATTTAACTGCCGATTCAGCCCGTTTTTGTGACAAGACCTGGTTAGACACCGCCGAACCTCTAGCATCGGTATGTGAACCCAGCTCAATTTTTATATTCGGGTTATCCTTTAAAAATTGGATCATATCATCCAGTTCACCTGCTGCATCCTCACGAATATTCCATTTACCCAGATCATAGAGAATCTTAATCTCAATACTTTTCCCAATCTCGGCTTTTTCCATCTCCAATTGCATAAACTCATTTACATTCACATAGCCGGTATCTCTTCCTACGGTAGAGTAATGAACACGTTTGGTAAAATAGTTTTTCTTGGTAAATACCAAATCATAACTGGTATTTTCAGCCAGCTTAGTTTTGAAATTTCCATCATTACCTGAAACAATAGTAGCAACTTCACCTCCGACAGCTTCCATATAAACAGTTACCTGTGGAATAGGTGTCATATCAGGTAATAAAAACACATTACCAAAGATACCAAAATAAGGCTGAGGACTTAATACCATTTCAAAATCAGAACTTTCTTCTGATAACTTAAAGGTTTCCCGATAAGGGAAATAGTCTTTTGTATTAACCACTGCAGTAATATCCTGCATTTTCTGTAGTTCGGTATGAATCATACCCAAGGAATCTGTAGTCAGATTTGCCATAACCAAACCCTCAGAATCGATTAATTCAACAGGGGTAAAGGGGAGTATTTGTCTTGTATTTTTATCAATCAAACGTCCTGTGACACTTTGATTGAAGGTCATTTTATCAATTATTTCGAAGCGATAAATATCATCATTCCCGGTTCCTCCTTCTCTATTGGATGCAAAATAGCCATGTACCCCTTCTTCTTCCAAAAAGAAGCTAAAGTCATCGCTGGAAGTATTTAAGGGATAACCCATATTTTTTACCTGATACCCATTATCCTTTTTAACTGCTACAAAAACATCTAGTCCCCCGAGGGTTAACTGACCGTTAGAACAAAAGTACAACTGGCCGTTTTGATGCATAAAAGGAAACATCTCTTCTCCTTCGGTATTGATATTGGCACCTAAATTAACAGGCTCACCCCAACCCTCCTCGGTAAGTGATACCTTATAAATATCCGATCCTCCAAAACCTCCCGGCATATCAGATGCAAAATACATGGTTTTGTTATCGGGAGACAAGCATGGATGGCCACATGAATATTCATAACTATTAAAAGGCAAAGCCTCTGGATAAGTCCAATCTGATCCATTTTTTTTTGCATGCATAATCATCAGATTATTAACACCAGCTTTACTCTTTTTGGGAGTTATTTTATTGAAAACACCAAGATGCTCTATTACTTTTTTATCAGAACGATGAACATATTTTTGATAATTGTTTCTGGTAAAATAAATATCATTCCCCTCGTTCGAGAAGCATGCCGGCCCATCATGAAAGGCAGAAGACAGTTTACCTGATAGTAATTTGGCAGAGGCCAATGCTCCTGCATCCTTTTTTATTGTATAGATATCCAGGTAAGGAGACTCATCCCATGCATACTCCCTTCGAATGATTTTTTCATCGTTACGTCCTGTTGCAAAAACAATTTGATTACCAATCACTACCGGACCGAAATCGGCCTTTGACGAGTTAAAATTCACCTCATTAACAACATAACGTTCATGCTCTACAATCTCTAAAATTTTAGGCGCAGCCTTATGCTGTATTTCCGATCTGGAATCACTACTTTTTAACTGTTGGTATTTATCCATCCATTGATCTGCCTCTTCATACTTTTGGTTATACTTTAATGTTTGCGAAAAGAAATACAAATCCTCAGGGATAAATTGACTACCGGATACCACTTCCCGAAAAAGAGGCTCTGCTTTCTCGGTATTCCCTACTTTATAATAAGCGGTAGCCAATTTACTTTTAAGGGTATCTGCGCCAACTCCTTTTTGCATCAGCTTCTCATATTTTTCTATGGCCTTTACATAAGCCATCCCTTCAAAATTTTTATTGGCTTTTTTCTGTCGTTGACTCATGACTAAAGAATCGGCTTTAGACATTGTTTTATCTATAAAATTTTGCGATATACCAATGTGCACCGACAACAGACATAAGAAAATAATAAGACTTAATTGTTTATATATTGCTTTCATGTGACTTTCGATTAAGAACTTAGGTTAAAAATAACGAGGTGATT
>JBFHKL010000134.1:0-10886 GCA_041595375.1 Saccharicrinis sp. | reverse complement strand
TTTTGTCAACAAAGAAATAAGCATTCATTAAACTTAAACTATTCTCATCGGGAAGAGGCTGAAACTTGGCAAACTTTACCAAGTCTGACAACTCAAGAACCTGATTCAATTGTTTTATTACAGCCTTATCAATGTCGTTGGAAGAATCCATTTCGCTTAAAATTTCAATGGAAGTTTTTTCGAGTGCGGGTATTTGATACCTGTTCTCGATATACTCTCTCAAGGTATTTGATAAGAGGGTGTAAAACTCCTTTACTTTGTTGTGTTCCCAGAGCTTGGCATTTTTTATTTTATCCAATTCACGCATGGCAATCACGTGTGCGGGCTCATCGGGTTTTGCTTTTACAAACACAGACGCTTTACCTTGTCGTTTTCTTCTGTAATATAAAAACAACCATATTAATAAACCTAATACCAGTGCTATACCACCATATAAATAGATATAATCCAATATTTCAGCCAACTTAAAAGGTGATTTTTGTACTCCTTTGATATCAAAAATGCCTTTTTCAGGGTTAACGTCTTTAAAAGGGTTCACCACCATCAGACTCATGGCTTCTGTTTTGAACGATTTCTTTAAATCTCCATCCATTAACTCAAATTGGATGGGTGGAATGTAATGTAAACCGCTATCGAAAGAAGTGATGCGATACAACTGACTTATAACAAGTCTGTTGTTATCCATTCTGAGGGTATCTATTTGTCCTTTATCCACTATTTCAACGTTCTTCATAATTGTGTCGTTGAATACCGGAAAATTAATATTAATTCCCTCAGGCTGACTTACTTCAAGCTTTAGGTCTATCTGGCCACCTATTAAAATTAAAGAAGAATCGAGTTTCGCGCTGGCGCTTACCTGTTGAGCTGATATATTTTGAAGTATCAGTACAAACATAAAAGCTGTGGCTAAAAACTTTCTTATGCTAGCTAAGTTGAATATGTGAATGATACCAAACACTATCTTGTTCATTATATTCGTTTTTTAAATAAATACATCAGGGCCTTAACATAATCTTCATCGGTTCGTATAGAGCTATTGTCGATACCACACTTACTAAAGATTGCCTTGGTATTTTCATCGTTCTTAATCCAATGCTTTTTAAAGGCTTCCCTGACTTTACTGTTAGAGGTGTCAATCCAGGAATAGGCTCCACTTTCTGCATCTTTAAGTTTAACCAAACCAATCGATGGCATTTCAGTTTCTCTTTGATCGTAAACTTTTAAGGCGACAACATCATGTTTTTGATTGGCTATTTTAAGAGGGTTCTCAAAATTGTCATCCATGAAATCCGAAATAAGAAAAGCTGTACATCGTTTTTTAATGGCATTGGTTAGATATCGAAGCGCTTCACCAATATCTGTTGTCCTGTTTTCAGGAGTAAAAGATATTAATTGGCGGATGATATGCAGAATATGTTTTCTACCTTTTTTGGGAATAATGAATTTCTCAATTTTATCCGAAAAGAAAATCACACCTATTTTATCGTTGTTTTGTATAGCAGAAAAGGCTAATACGGCTGCAATTTCGGTAATCACATTTTTCTTGTACTTAAATGATGTTCCAAATTCACGTGAGCCTGATACATCAATCAGAAGCATCACCGTAAGTTCTCTCTCTTCCTCAAAAACCTTGATATAGGGGTGGTTAAATCGGGCTGTTACATTCCAGTCAATATTCCTGATGTCATCACCATACTGATATTCACGCACCTCACTAAAGGTCATCCCTCTGCCTTTGAAGGCAGAGTGGTATTCACCAGCAAAAATATTGTTCGATAGGCCCCTGGTTTTAATTTCAATCTGTCGAACTCTTTTTAATAGTTCAGCTGTTTCCATGGTATCTTTTAATTATAGGTAAACATTTGCTAGGGGCCATGCTTAGCCCCATCCTTACTGCTCAATAAAAAGACTATGGTACCTCAATAGTATTTAATATATCATTAATCACTTCAATAGAAGTAATGTTGTTCGCTTCCGCTTCGTACGATAAACCAATTCTATGACGTAATACATCATGACACACGGCTCTTACATCTTCAGGAATAACATAACCACGACGTTTAATAAAAGCATAGGCTTTAGCTGCCATGGATAAGTTAATACTTGCCCGAGGGGAACAACCATATGAAATCATTTCTTCATATTTTTCAAGGTTGTATTTTGATGGATAGCGTGTGGCAAACACAATATCTACAATATACTTCTCAATTTTCTCATCCATATATACATCTTTCACCACTTTACGGGCTCTGATAATATCATCAGGTTTAAGGATGGAGGATGCTTTAGGAAATGATTGTGCCAGATTGTGACGTATAATCATTTGTTCTTCTTCTTTCTTGGGATAATCGATAACCACCTTCAACATAAAACGGTCAACCTGTGCTTCAGGTAGAGGATATGTTCCTTCCTGTTCAATAGGGTTCTGTGTGGCCATTACCAAAAATGGTTCTTGTAATTTGTAGGTTGTATCACCAATGGTTACCTGACGTTCCTGCATGGCTTCCAATAACGCACTTTGTACTTTAGCAGGGGCACGGTTAATCTCATCAGCTAATACAAAATTAGTGAAAATAGGTCCTTTTTTAATAACAAACTCCTCGTTCTTCTGACTGTATATCATGGTACCCAAAAGGTCGGCTGGAAGTAAGTCTGGAGTAAATTGAATACGACTAAAATCAGCATCTACAATAGTGGCCAGTGTATTTATTGCTAGCGTTTTAGCTAGTCCAGGAACTCCTTCCAGTAAAATATGACCATCGCTAAGCAGACCAATAAGCAAACCTTCAATCAGGTGTTTTTGTCCAACGATAACCTTGTTCATTTCAATTGTTAAAAGGTCAACAAAAGAACTTTCACTTTTTATTCGTTCGTTTAACTCTCTTATATCAACAGATTGCTCCATGAGTTTTATTATTAATGTTAATAAATATTCATTGTTTTAATGGTTCTCAAAAGTACCTTTTTAAAAAAATGAGGGACTAGTCTATGTGTTAAATAATGTTAACAATAGTGCCGAGTTATCTATAAAAACTGATTTTTAACTCTTCTTTAACTTTTTATTTTATATGCTTTAACGCAATGAACTTTTGTAATGTGATTTGGTTTTATGTAATGTGAAAATAAAGTAAACAATAATTTTTAATTATATAATAAATAATATTATGTTTGAAGATAGAGATTTTGTATGTAAACATATGTTACTAAGAAAAATTGATTTAGTTAAGATCATTCATGAAAAAGGTTTGAAAACCATGGAAGCTGTTCAAGATGAAACCAATGCGGCTACTATTTGTGGTTCGTGTTATGCTGATATTGAAGAGATATTAGAGGAGGAATTGAAAAAAAATAAGTAGTCGGAGATCGAAGTGCAAAAATATAGGCATGAGTACCGATAAATTAAATTCAAGCACATTTTTTGTCTGCCTAATTTCAAAAAAGTGTTTGTTTAGTGCATCGATATATAGCATATGGGGTTTGAGACAGTTAATTTTTCTACAATTGTTTAAAAGGAATAGAGCATTCGATTAAATGCATTATTTTTAATGATGGCATATGCGCCGCTTAATGAAAGAGGTTTATATACTTAGTCTGAATATTAACTGATAAAAAGGAAGATAGCAGCGAATGTATAGATGCTGTAACAATAGGGGTGGAGTCTATATGTTAAGGGCTATCTTCCTTTTTAGGGTATTTTATGAATTGTAGGGCAGGAATTTTATTTATTAATTTAATGTAATTCTATTTTGTTTACGCCTGCGGTAGGATTGCCACCAAATATAGATTCCGCTTATAGGCAGAATAGTTGAGATTAAGCCTCCAATAAAGGTGATTATTTTACCTGTTAATCCCATCCAATTTCCCATGTGTAAAGTCCAATAGGTATTTTTTATCCTTTCGTTCTGTAATAATTCTTTAGAGATTTGTATCTCTTTACCGGTAGATTTGTTAAAAATTAATAGCTGATTTGATCGGGCACTTTTAATTCCTATTTGTTTTGCTACATTAAGTATATAGTAAGCCGATTTATTCAGGTTATAGGTGTAAACCTGGACCTCATGTTTCTCGGGATAGCATTTAAATGCTTTCTCGATAACAGAATTCATTGGTATTGCTTTTTTGTTTGTAGTTGTTTCATTTTTAGGTAAAATTTGAGAAGAGTCCCCACCAAAGGCATTAAGTGTAAGATTGCTTAAGGGCTGAAAGGCAATAATTAAACCAGTGGCAGCTAACAGTAAAGAGATGCCGAATCCGTAAAAGCCTAAAACTTTGTGTAGGTCGTAATTTAAGCGACGAAAAGGAGCATTTAATTTTATTGTGAATGCAGCTTTTCTGCTATTTTTATTTCGCATTTTAGGCCACCATATAACAAGACCAGTGAATAAGGAGATTACAAATAATAATACACTGATTTTCACTACCCACTCTCCTGGTTTACCAAGTAAGAAAGAATTGTGCAGATGAGCGGTAATGTAAAAAAAATGAATAGTGCTGTCATCTTTCAGTATCTTCCCTGTATAAGGATCAACATAAACCATTCGTAAGCCTTTTTGGGGATCGTACGAATTAAAACGGATACTTCTCTTGGGATCCTGATAACTTACCAGATAATTAGGTGTTCGTCGCTCAGGAAATTGATCATGAAGCGTTGATAAGAGCTGTTTTACAGGTAGTTTGTTTGGCTTTATATGTTCAACATATCTTGCATCTCCCGCTGACCATTCGATAATTTCATCGCAAAAAACAATGATTGTTCCTGTTAAACAAATAAAAAATACAATAGGTGCCGATATTAGGCCCAGGTATAAATGGGCTTTGGAAATAAAGTGTTTCATGTCTGATATTATTTAAATAGTTAAGATTGTTTGTTTTAGTAATTTATCATTTGTTAGGGCTTAAAAACTTTTAGGAATTGATTTTTAGATTTATTGAATGAGGAAACCTGTTTGGCAAGGTGTTAAACTCATGCACAAACAGGTCTCTCGTTTTTTTATATGTATATCTACTTGAATAAATTATAAGCTATTCCAAACCTAAAATTGAATGGTTTTTGAGGAATTCCATATCCATTGTAATATTCTGTATCTAGTATATTATCGGCTTTGATGCTTATTTTGTAGTTGTGTTTCTTATAAAATATCGTGGCATCGTAAGTAGCGAAGGCATCTGAACCAAAGTTATTGCTTGTGCTGTTGTATATTTCACTCATATAATTCCCCCCAAAGCCAAAGCCCAATCCGTTTGCTCTACCTTTGAATAATTGATAGCTTACCCAAAAGTTCCAAACAACTTCTGGAGTATAAGAAAGACTATTACCAACAATGCTTTCGCTACCGGAACTTACTTTTTCCAATGTAGCATGGTTTTGGGTGTAACCAACTACCATATTTAATCCAGGTAATGGATTCGCAATAATATCCATTTCGAAGCCTTTGCTTAATGTTTCTCCTTCCTGAACGCTATTGCCGTCTTCATTGGTAATGATGTCATTGTTTATATTAATGTGATAATAGCTTATGGTACTTTTTAGCTTGCCATTAAAGAAATTCATTTTGGTACCCAGTTCTATCTGTTTGGCTTTGGAAGCATCCCAACTAACAACCTCTCCGGTTCCATTATCCGATGGTGCATTATTGGTTAAGCCATCCATATAGTTTGCAAATATTGAAATCTTGTCTTCGAATGGATTGTAATTAATTCCTAATTTACTACCCCACGAATTTTGATTATATGCATCTTCACTTGATTCTCCGTTAACCATGGTGTTTTCATTAATAAAGCGATCAAAACGCAGACCTGCTGTTAAGGTTAATCTTTTGTGTAGAGTAAGGGCATTGAAGGCATAAAAACCTAGTGTTTGAAATTTTTGAATGGTTTTATTTTTTGTTTCATCCGCAATAGAGCTTTCAAATTGCTCATTGGTTAAGCCTTCAATAAGGGGATCATTAGTATCTACGTCGTCAAGCGAATTCCAAACCCCTGTTCTTTGGTAATCATCTTTGTTAGTTAAATAGCTAACGCCACCAACAAATTTATACTCTACAGCATCAAAATCATAGATACCCATAAAATCTTGCTGGAGGTGAGTATTTGCCGTTTCTCGGGGATCGTACTGGAGAAGGTAACGCGAAACCGTTGTCTCATCACTCATAACTACTCTCAGGTAATTTGCATCAGCATATAATTTTGATGAAGTGTAAGTTGTTTTAGATGTCCACCTATCAGATAAGCTGTAGTTAATTAACGTTTGAAAAACGGTAGAGTATAATTTACCGGCTAATCCATTTGTTCCATAATTGGTGTAGTAATCCCAATTTAAATCATCCCATGAATTGGTTTCATCAGATATAAGGCTGCTGGATACTCCACGAGCAAAGTTTAGGTTCCTTTTACTGTTATTAAATTCAAAATTTGCCTTCACCGAAAGTTTTTCTGATAGATTTAAGGTCATGGACGGAGCTACCATATAATCTCTTATAATACCTTGGTCTTGAAAACTATTTTCGGTATTGTAAGCTCCATTAAGCCTAAAAAACACTTTATCCTTGGCATCAATAACTGTATTGTAATCTACAGTGAACCGGTTTTGTTCCCAACTACCGGAAGTGTAGCCTAAATCCAGTTGCTTGCCATCGAAAGCTTGTTTGGTTACTTTATTGACAATACCTCCATAGTTTGCCAAATTATTTACATTGGTGCCATAGTATAAACCGGCTGGCCCTTTGATTACTTCTATACGTTCGATATTCTGAGGGTCAATGGGTGCTTTGATCCAGGCAATACCCCCATTTCTAATGTGTGCGTCGGAGCGAAACCCTCGTAAATAGACACTTACGTTACCATCGTTGGATTGTACATAGCCTCCTCCTGTTATACTTTTAAAAGCAGATGGCAAATCCGAGGTGAGTTGCTCCTTTAATAATTCCCCTGTTACCACGGTATAGGATTGGGGATTGTCGATGTTTTTTAATGGCACACGGGCTACAAACTCAGACTCTTTATGTGCAAATTGATTCAAACGATGTGCAATCACCATTATTTCAGCTAAATCCTCTTGATTTTCCTTTAAGACTACTGTATTGATGGATGTATGCTCCTTATCTAGCAAAATGTTAACACTCTTCTTTTGTAGTCCAATCAAAGAAAATTGCAAAGTATATGTGCCATAGTGTATGTTGTTAATTTCAAAAGTCCCATCAGAACGGGTAATGGTTCCCATGTTTAGTGATTCAATAATCACATTTACGCCTACTGCAGGTTTTTCATCTGAAGTTAATACGAGTCCTGTTAGTGCTCCTTGTTTTTGTTGAGCATTTGTCTGTACAACTATTATAGTCAATAGAATAAATAAATATTGTTGTACATTACTTTTTAATGTCTTTCTCATTTTGCTTTTATTTATATCAAATATTTATTGCAAAACTATTTGAAAGCAAATGAAAATTAAATAGCTATATGATGGTATTTTGCCTGCGTTCCATAAGGTTATGTCAACTAAGTGTTGATAGTGAAATACAACATAATTATTGTCTTATAGTAACTTAGCTTCCTGGATGGTGAAATTATGTATGTGTTTTATATCCCAATATTTTAGGATACGGATTATCTTTTAGGCTGTCATTAGCCAGAAATGAGTAAGAAAATAAATGATTGGTTTTTATCTTTAGGAAGTAAGAGAGAGGCGAATGGGTTAAAAGGTAAAAATATTTTAATCATTACTAGCGTTTACCCAATGTCAGCTTCTAAGTGGTTGAAGGTCAAATTGTTTATTTCTGACGAAATTCATTTGTTCATCGTGTGATGATTTGAAGAGTTGATGGCTTATGCTGCTGAGTTGTCTACGTTCAATTAAATATATATAGTTAAAGGACTTCTGTAGGTATGAGCTGATGGTTAAAAGTCCTTTAACTGTTGATGAAAATATGTCTACTGACGAAGATAGGATCTTCCCTGATAGTTTAATCAATTATCCTTTATATAGAAGAGAGCTATCGCCATAACTTAAGAATCTGAAATCGTTATTCAAGGCATATTGGTAAATCTCTTTCCAAATATCACCTTTTGTAAAAGCAGAAACCAATAAAAGTAAAGTGCTATTAGGTTGGTGAAAATTAGTAATTAAGCGATCTACTACTCTAAATTGATAACCTGGTGCGATAAGTATTCCCGTTGAACTTTCTAATATACTTGTGTTGTTGCTTTTTAAGTGTTCTTTTACTTTTGTAAGAGATTGTTTAAGACTGTAATGTTGTGGGAGGTTGTAAGGATCCCATTGGTTTACATAAAACTCATCATCCCCTTCAAGTAATTTTACCCCAAGCCAATATAGACTTTCCAGTGTGCGTACGGTAGTTGTTCCGGTACTTGTGATGTTGTTTTCGTAGGTCAAAAGCAGGTTAAGTGTATTTTCTTCTACAATAAAATTTTCTATGTGCATTTCATGACCTGCAATATCTTCTGTTTTTACAGGTTTAAAGGTGCCGGCTCCAACATGAAGGGTGATATTGTTGGTGGTAATTTTATTTTGATGTAGGGTATGAATAATTTCAGGAGTAAAGTGTAGCCCTGCCGTAGGTGCTGCAACCGATCCTTTGTGTTGCGAATATACGGTTTGGTATCTCTTTGTATCTATGCTTTCTGATTCCCTGTTAAGATATGGAGGAATGGGTATGTTGCCTATTGCTTCTAATATGTCGGCGAAATGTATTGTGTCATGGTTCCATTTGAAGGCAATGATTTGTGCATCATCTATAATTGAAATCCGTTCAACGCTAAGGGTTAGTGTGGTGTTGTTTATTTGAATTTCTTTTTTGAGTTCTCCGTTTTTCCATTTTTTAGAATTGCCTACAATGCATTTCCATTTGCATTGTTTGGTTACCTGAAAAGCCTTAGTAATATCTTCAGGTTCATAGGGCTCAAGACAGAATATTTCTATTTTGGCTCCAGTTTCCTTTTGAAAGGGAATGCGGGCCTGAATTACTTTAGTGTTGTTGAAAACTAAAAGGCTGTTAGCTGGTAGTAGTTCAGGTAAATCCGTGAATTTCTTTTCTACTATGCTTTTATTAAACACTAGTAGTTTTGAATCGGATCTGTTGTTCAGTGGAAATTTGGCAATTTTTTCTTCCGGAAGGGTGTAGGTGTATTCTTTAATGGATATATGAGGTATATTCATAGTGTAATTCTTTTTAATGTGCTGGTGAATCTCGTGTTATAAATTGGATGCTTTACAATTCGGCTGCAAAAATAACTAACTTTGTGTGATTTGACTTTAGGAAATTTATAATTTAACGGCTTAAATAAAATATTTAACATTGGTAATTTAGGTAAAATGCAAACAGTGAGGTGATTGATGAATTATTTCCTCTTGTGCTGAATGCGGAATTTCAGTATTTTGTTTTTTATCGTTAACATACATACAAAAAATTAAAAAAAAATGAGAATAGGATTAGGAGATAAGGTGCGTTTTTTGAATGAAGTAGGAGGAGGTACTGTAAGTAGAATTGAAGGAGATAAGCTTGCATATGTTCTCGATGAAGATGGTTTTGAGGTTCCGGCTCTGTTAACGGAAATTGTTTTGGTGGAAAAAATGCTTAAGTCACAGCAGGATGATATTCAGGAGGAGGTTGATGAAGATTATGAGTTTGATGAGTCAGATGATGAAGGAGAGCCTAAAGTGCTCCTGGCTTGTTTAAGAAGTAATGAATTGGCTGGTAATATATTGTTGCATTTGGTGAATGATTCAAACTTTTTTGTTTTATATACCATTGGTAAAATCCAGGAAGACCAAGTTGAAAACGCTTATTTTGGTACGATCGAGCCAAATACAAAAATAAAGTTAGACTCATTGCCAATAAATAAACTGGATGGTGTAGTGTATGCAGTTCAGATTCTGCTCTTTAGAAAGAGTAAATCCTATAGTCATCAGTTACCAGTGTCTTTTGATTACAAATTTAATGGCACCAAATTACTAAAGGATACCAGCTACACTAAGAGTGGATATTTTGAAGATAAAGCTTTTGTTATTTATGTTCTTAAAGGTAAGTTCGAGAGTAAGTTGGATGAATTATCTGATAAAGAGATGAAAAAAGTAGTGCGGGAGAAGGAAAAGGTTGTAAATAAAGTTAAACCCAAACGCAGGGATGATGAAGGGATGTTAGAAGTGGATTTACATATTAATGAATTACTTGATGATACCAGAGGCTTGTCAAATAAAGAGATATTGGGTTTTCAAATGGAAAAGTTTCATCAGGTTATGATAGAAAATAAAAATAAAAAAAATAGAAAGATTGTGTTTATCCATGGTGTTGGAAATGGAGTGTTGAAAAACGAAATTAGAAAAGCGCTAGATAAAAAGTATAAGTGGAATTCCTATCAGGATGCTTCCTTTAAAGAATATGGCTATGGTGCCACGATGGTAACTGTATAATTTAATCGCTGATTATGAATGAGTTGAGTTGAAAGAAATAAAGAGGTTTTTTACGTAATGTAATAACACCTTAGGAAAGAAAAAAGCCCGGACTTTTGTCGAAAAGACAAGAGTTCGGGCTTTTTTTGTGCTTATTTTTAATCTTTAATTTGAAATGATGATTATAATTTATTAATGCTACGATATTATGCAAACATCATGTATCTGATAATTAAATGTGTCAATCTAAATTTTATTATACGAAAATATTTTTTAGTTGATTATTTCTTATATTAAATATCTATAATCTAAATTTATATGTGGCCTTACAATCGTTAAAAAGATATTTACAATTAAAAAAAAGAGTCATTTAATTTTGATTAATTAATTATATTGTTAATCTTTGGAAATGATATAAAAAATATGTATGATGTATTAAATAATCATAGTTCGTATTCTAATGATGCACTACACTAAATTT
>JBFHKL010000133.1:0-10929 GCA_041595375.1 Saccharicrinis sp. | reverse complement strand
TATGATGATGGTGTCGCCTTTTAAAGATGATTATTATGGCACCTTGCGTAATGCGGGTATTAATGTGGTTACCAATAGCAGTTATCTTGAGAATTCGCCATTGGGTAGGGTGGAGTGGCTGGTTTTTGTGGCAGCATTTTTTAATAAGGAAAAAGAAGCGGTTAAAAAGTTAAATGATATTTCATCCAGATACCTTCAGGTTAAAGCGATAGCTCAAAAGGCCAAGAATAAACCCACCGTGTTTACGGGTAAACCTTATCAGGGTATATGGTATGTGCCTGCAGCAGAGAGTTACAAGGCTCATTTTTTTAAGGATGCAGGCGTACAATATGCTTTTGCCGATTGTCATGGTAATGGTTCCTTGAATTACGATTTTGAAACAGTATATCAGGCTGCAGCAAACTGCGAGTATTGGTCTTTATTGTTAAATTATAAAGGCATATTTAGCTATTCAGTTTTAAAAGAAATGGATCCACGATATAGTGATTTCGATGCTTTTAAAAATAGAAATATCATTTATTCCAATACCGCTAACTCTATGTATTATGAGGAGGGACTGATTCGTCCTGATGTTATTTTATCTGATATGGTAAAGTTGTTTCATCCTGATCTGTTAAAAGATTATTCACCTGTGTTTTATCAAAAACTGACTAAGGAGTAAAAGATATGCAGGGAGAAGATATTAAGGGAAGAAAAAAAGTAGCTTTTGTAAGCTTAAGTATACTGCTGTTGGTATTGTTGATTTTAAATATCTCACTTGGATCAGTATATATTCCCTTTGGAGTTGTAGTTAAATGGATGTTTCATATGGATATAGCGAATGAAATTTGGCATAACATTTTGTTTAAATCTCGTTTGCCTCAGACCATAACGGCCTTATTAGCAGGTGCCGGACTGGCAGTTGGAGGTTTGCAAATGCAAACATTGTTCAGAAATCCATTGGCTGGTCCTTCTATCCTGGGCATCAGTTCGGGAGCAGGATTAGGCGTGGCTATTGTAGTGTTAGCGATTGGTATGTTACAAGGGGTATCCATAAGTGCATGGGGATTATGGGGGTCGTTAACCATTACCTTCTCAGCATTTACTGGTGCTTTAAGTGTTTTGCTTATGGTATTGTTTCTGGCACGGAAGTTGAAAAATAATGCAATGCTATTAATAGTGGGTATCATGGTTGGTTATGCCTCCAGCGCTATAGTTGGTTTGTTACAGTTTTTTAGTTCAAAAGAAGATATAAAATCATTTGTATTGTGGGAGTTGGGCTCTTTTAATAATGTTTCATGGGATAAGCATATGATTTTTGTACCATTGGTATTGCTGGGGTTATTAGGCTCTTTATTTGTTATTAAATCTTTAAATGTATTGTTGTTAGGCGAAAATTATGCTTCAAATCTTGGGCTCAATATAAAACGTGCCAGATTTAGTATCTTGATACTAACGGGTATATTAACAGCAACAGTTACTGCTTTTTGTGGTCCGGTGGCCTTTTTAGGATTGGCTGTGCCTCATTTATGCAAGGGTTTGTTTAAAACAGCTGATCATTCGGTGCTGGTTCCTGCGGTTATGATGTTAGGAGCAGCATTGGCTTTGTTTTGTAATATTATTGCGCGCTTGCCGGGATTTGATGGTGCTTTACCTATTAATGTAGTTACCTCGCTGATTGGAGCGCCAATTGTAGTTTCTGTGATTTTAAAACGTAGGAGTTTAACACAATGATTAGGTATAAGGGAATGAAAGAGGGGAAGGGTATACTACAAACACTAGATTTGTCAGTAGGTTATAGTAAGAAAGAGGCTCCTCTGCATAAGGACATAAATGTTTCGGTTAGGGAAGGAGAGTTTATTTGTTTACTGGGCCCCAATGGTGCAGGAAAGTCTACTTTAATAAAAACCTTGTCAGGATTTTTACCTCCCATAGCAGGAGGTATCTATTACGATAAGATACCTTTGGAAAAACTTCATGAATCGAAACGGGCAAAAATGGTCAGTGTGGTATTGACCGATAGAGTTCATGTGCAGAATTTAACCGTATTTGAACTGGTTTCGTTAGGTAGGACTCCATATACAGGTTTTTTCGGGAAGCTGACAGTAAAGGATGTTCTGTTAGTTAATCATGCCATAGAGGAAGTGGGCTTGGCTAATTATGCACATCAGGTTATTGATAAAATGAGTGATGGTGAACGTCAAAAGGCTATGATAGCTAAGGCTTTAGTGCAGGAAACACCGTTTATTATTCTGGATGAACCTACGGCGTTTCTCGATCTTCCTGCTAAACTTGAGATCATGCAGTTATTACGGCGTTTGTCAAGGGATAGAAAAAGGGGAATATTACTTTCTACTCATGATTTGGAGATGGCTTTGCAAATAGCCGATAAAATATGGTTGCTGGCGCAGGGGCGTAATCTACATAAAGGAATACCTGAAGATTTAGTTTTGTCGAATGATTTTAAGCAATTTTTCGAACGCGAGGGAATTATTTTTGATAATCAAACCGGATCGTTTAAATATCATAAACAGGATACCATTCCCATAGTGCTTAAAGATGTAAGTATGGCTGCTCATTGGGTAGGTAGGGCCCTTAATAGGCTGGGATTTGAACCGGTTGCAGAGGGTAGTGATTGGCAGGTGCGTGTTAGTGTAAATGGAGTTTGTTCTTATGCCTTATTTAAAAAGGATAAGCTTGTTTTTCAATGCAAAACTATTGAGCAATTGATGGATAGGGTTGTAAGTGAATTGAAATAATACTCAGCTACTTTATCGATGCTTAATAAAATTCAATAAGGCTCACGTCAAAAATAACAACAGCGTAGGGGCCTATTCTTCCGCCTGAGCCTTTTTTTCCCCAGCCTAATTCTGGCGGAACATATAATTTATATCTGCTACCCGTTTTCATCATCATCAAGCCTTCCTGATAGCCTTCTATTGTTTCACTTAGTTTAAATTCCATTGTGGTGTTTTCCTTATAGGTATCATCCAAAACCTTACCGCCTAATAATAAGGCTCTTTGGTGAACTATTACAGTACTGTTTTCATCAGGATAAGATCCGTCGCCTTGCTTGATGATTTCGTATTGGAGACCGGATTCTGTTTCTAAAATACCATTTTTCTTGAGATTTTGGCTTAAAAATTCTTCCGATTTTTTTCTGTTCTGTCCGGCAGAACCTCCGCTGTTGATTTTCTTATTTCCTCTTGCCATTTAAAAAGCTGAGTTGTTTAAGTATATTTCCGGGATGCAGATTATAGGCGCACCCCGGGATAAGCATTTATTCTAATATCATATAAACAGGTAAATGGTCGCTATATCCATTTAAATAAGTGCGACCTCCAAATGTTCGTAACAAATTTCCTTTGTAATCACCATCTTGTTGAATTAACCAAGGTTTGTTAAAAATAATGGCGGTGTCAATTATTAGTCCGTCCTCACTGTTGGCAAGTCCTTGAGTTACAATCATCTGGTCGAATAAATTCCACTTTCCATGGTAAAACAGACTACCTTTTCCTTTGTTAAACTCTTGGGCCAGAGGGTTGTGTAGTTCTCCTACAGCAAGATTCTCCTTGGTGTCATGGGCTTTTAAGAAATTTGAGATAGAAGGATCTGTTGGGTCATCATTAAAATCACCCATGGTAATAACCTTTGCCAAGGGATTAATGTTGAGTAATGAGTCAATGATATGCCTGTTTAGTAGTGCAGCTTCTTTTCGTAAGGGAATACTCCTTTCCTGACCCCCATATCGACTTGGCCAGTGATTAACAATAATATGTAAGGTATCGTTGTTGAGTAAACCACTAACTAGTAATTGATCTCGTGTAAATATTCTGTTACCCGAATCTACATCGTGAATGATGAGCGGATAAAAGTGATGATGCAGTACTTTAAACTGTTTTGGGTTGTATATGAAAGCTACATCAATACCTCTTTTGTCGGGTGAATCGGTATGAATGATTTGGTAATTATGCCCCTGTAGTTTAGGATTGTGAATTAAATCCTCAATTACTTTCTTATTTTCTACTTCAGATAAGCCTATAACAGAAGGGCCTTGTAGATCCTGATCCTTACCTATCTCCGAAATGACGGTACTCATATTATTCAATTTTGAGAGATAACGTTCCGTGTTCCATTTTTTGAAACTTTCGGGCGTAAATTCTTCGTCATTAGTGTCGGGAGAATCTATCGTGTCAAAAAGATTTTCGAGGTTGTAAAAAGCAACCACATGTTTTTGTTTTATAGGTTCTTGGCATGATGAAAATAGTACTGCCAATAAGAGTGCTGTAATAAATATTCTAGAATGCATCGTATTTAACATTAATTGTTGAATTATTTTGCAAAATACGGTTTTTTATCAAAGAAGAATAAATTTATAATATCTTTATACATGGTTTTTATCTGTAACGATAAAAGCTGCTTAGCTTGACATCGATATAGTTTAGATTAAGAAATAAATTAAGGGAGCGATGTTTCTAAGGGAAAGAGTTAAACTCCAATCTCTTTAATAATATCGCTTACTCTATCAAGATGAATCATGAGCATTTGATCATTTTTTTTGCGTAACTCAAGGTGGTCAATAAAGTATTCGTGTTTCTCTGTAATAGGAAAGTCCTTATTGTAATATTTGAGTTCTTGTTCTTTGACGTCAATCCGACTTTTTAATTTCTTCAGATTATCTTGATGTTCTTCCAGAGCGAGAAGTTCAACCGAATTTAGTCCTGCTATATTTTTTTTAGGAATCAGATGTTTGTTGTGCTCCATCACCAATTTAACTTCTGAAATAAAGAGCTCTAAGCGCCTTTTCCAAAGTTTATGCTCAAACTCAATATCCATTAATTGTATTGTGCCATTTTTCATATTAGTAGGATTTGTTTTGTGGTGGTTATTTAGGTATAAATGCTTCTCTATTATAAATTTAATAAATTCATAGATGAATGTCCAATATTTTAAGTATTAAAGCACCACTTAGCAAAAGTTCTGATAGAGTGATTTTTAAAGTGCCTTGAAATAGGGTAGTTTTGTGTTGTGATGAATAATAATGGCTTTAAAATAGAGTGTAATAAAAGATAAATATCGAGAATAAGCGCATTGTTTTGGTGCGAAGAAGGAAGGGGAATGGAAGGAAATATAACAGGTTCTTTTTTTTATATGCTTGTGATGCCCAACTATGGAATGAGATTTTTTTATCTAAAGTAATATACTCAGGAAGACTTAGTAGATATTTGTTGTGTAAGTTAGCTTGTATTGAAGATGCTCTTTAGTTTTAAGTACTATTTCGGCTGATAATTTATTGATTATCAGCCGAAATTATTTATATTTTATAAGGCTTTTAAACTTAAATCGAGGCTTTTGATATGATGGGTGAGTGCACCAACAGATATATAATCCACCCCACATTCTGCGTAATCACGCAGAGTATCTAAGGTTATTCCTCCGGATGATTCTGTTTCAAATTTACCATTAATAAGTTTAACGGCTTCTTTTGTTTCTTCGGGTGTGAAGTTGTCCAGCATGATCCTTTGAATTCCACCTACTCTGATCACTTCATTGAGTTCGTTAAAATCACGAACCTCCACTTCAATTTTTAAATCTTTACCTTTTTTCTGCAGATATTGATGCACTGACTGGATTGCTTTTTCAATGCCACCTGCAAAATCAATATGGTTATCTTTTAGCATAATCATATCATAAAGTCCGATGCGGTGATTAACGCCACCACCAATTTTCACGGCTAATTTTTCTATTTCTCGCAGGCCTGGAGTCGTTTTACGGGTATCTAAAACTTTGGTGTTTAAACCTTTGAGTTTTTGTACATAAATGTTGGTACTGGTGGCAATACCACTCATGCGTTGCATTATATTAAGCACCAAGCGTTCAGCTTTCAGAAGGTCAAGTACTTTTCCTTCTATAATAAAAGCAATGTCTCCCGGTTTAACCATCGTTCCATCCTCAATAAATGTTTCAATTTTAATATTGGGATCAAATTTCCTGAATACTCTTTGGGCTATGTCAATACCGGCTATAACACCTTCTTCTTTGACAAGTAGCTGTGCTTTGCCTATGGCAGATTCTGGTATGCAGGCTTGTGACGAGTGGTCGCCATCTCCAATATCTTCACGAATGGCATTATCTATAATGGTGTTGAGAACAGTATCTTTAATCATCTTCTTTTTCTATTCTTAATTGGTGAATGTAGGTTTTATCTTCCTTTTTTTTAGTCAGGAAGTAGAACCTGTAAATTTTACTGCCAGATTGATATTTCCCAATGGCAAAAGCAGAGTCTTGTCTTTTACCCTGATGAATAATTTGAAAGCTGCTTACCGGGTTGTGTTTGAAAAAATCATCTAAGATTAACCTAGCTTGCGGGCTGCCAAAAACTCCTGACTTTTCGGGTAATACTAATTCAATTTTTCCGCTAAAATAACTGGATAGCTCTTTGGCGTCCGCTTTTTTTGTGGCAGTTATGATTGATGTTGGAAACTGACACTGAACATTTGCCGAAAACCCCACCAGTAAAACTATTATTGTTAGCCAAAAAAGTGTTTTGGTTCTTGAACTTTTCATTTTATGCGTTTTGTTATAACAAAAATATACTAATACAAATATTAAACCATGAATTATAGCTTTCTTTTGTGTTATTTTATGTGCTCATTGCTTTTATTCATTGAATTTAGAGTTAATTTTGAATGTCTTCAGTTTGGTATTGCTTAATGTACCAATATCATACCAAAGGCTAGAATTATGCTATTATACTTTTTAAAATTTTTATACGGGACATATTGCGAATAGTTTTAATTAGTTTAAATGGATAAGTGGATTGGTTATTTTTTATTTTTACAAGTTTAAGTTATAAAAGAATTTTCCTGATCTTACTTTTATGTGTAAAGACTGGATTTTGAAGAATATATATGAAGGCAGTATTATTATTAATTGGCAAAACAGATGAGAAATATCTGGAGACTGGTATAAAAAAATATGTAGATAGGTTGGGGCATTATATCCCTTTTGAATTGAAAATCATCCCGGATATAAAAAACACTAAGAATTTAACTCCAGAGCAGCAAAAAATAAAGGAAGGTGATTTATTAATGCAACAATTTGTGGCTGGAGATGAGGTGATACTGCTTGATGAGGGAGGAAAAATATTTTCTTCACGCGAGTTTGCCGGTTTTGTTGAACAAAAACAGCTTAGAGGATTAAAACGATTGGTTTTTGTTGTGGGTGGCCCTTATGGCTTTTCGCAAGAGGTTTATGAGCGGAGCAATGGTAAGGTTTCTTTATCCAGAATGACTTTTTCGCACCAGATGGTTCGACTCATATTTACCGAACAACTTTACCGGGCTATGACTATTTTAAAGAATCAGCCTTATCATCATGATTAGTATTTATATGTTTTAATAACAGGTAACCCTATTTCAATGCTTTATTCCTTAAAAAAAGTTCTTTTGTGTTGGCAATTTATATTTTTTATTGCTGCTATTGTTATTACCACTTTGTTGGCCTGGGCATATAAAAATTATAACAGTGATTCGTATAATTCATTGCGATTTCAGGATGCATTAAACCAAAAGAGTATTGAAGCGAATAATTTTACCAATGATTTTGTTCAGTATTTGGAAGAAGACAATGAATGGAAAGCCATTGATACTGCACTTAGTGCTAAGCCAATAGGGATAGATGTTTTGGTTTATAAAAAGGATTCATTGTGTTGTTGGACCAGTCCGGTATTACCTTTTCAGAATGAAGGTGTTTCCTTATTGCAAGGTAGAGTCGTTAAATTGGCCAATACATGGTATCTCGCACAGCATCAGTTATACCGAGAATGGGATGTATATAATTTAGTAAGTATTAAAACTGAGTATTCTTTTAAAAATTCATTTTTAAAAGATGAGTATGCAGAGGATTTGCCCTTGATGCGTTGTAAGGAAATAAGTTTAGATAAAGATGCCATTGGGGAAAAAGTAAATGATATTTATGGTAATTATCTTTTTACAGCGCTTAAGTGTGATCAGTCGAATTTAAGTTATGCCTTCTGGGGAATATTTTTTTTCTTTCTGAGTATTCTCTTTTACGTACAGTTGGTGGTTCATATTCTTAAAAAACAGATATCTGTTTTAAATAATAACGTACTGTATTTGATAAATATAATTGTTGTTATATTGTTTTATTTGGTACATATCCATTTTCAATTTCCTTCTATTTTATTTTCTGTTTCCTTATTTTCTCCGGTATATTTTGGTGCCACAGTATTATTTCCAAATCTGGGTAGCTTGTTATTATTTGCGATGATTGTTTTTTCTCAATCATTTATTTTTTTTAGGTATGTGCGGATGCCTGGTTTTATTGTCAAGCCTAAAGAACGAAAGTTTTTTAGAAATATAGTGATCGGACTAATGATTGCTTTGGCTTTTGTGTTTTGGCATATGCAAAATAGTATTGTGTCTTTATTGGTTTCTAATTCAGTATCGGCAGCTATTCTGTTTAAAGTGTCTGACTTGCAGTTTTTTGACATAGTAAGGTTTTTTATAATATCTCTTTTGTGGTTATCTGCCGTACTTGTAATGGAAAAAATATTAGCTGTTTTCCTTAAGCAAGCAAATAAAAAAGTATTGTCTCTGATTGCCGCCGTGGTTGCTTTTACGGTGTCGTTGTATAGTTTCGACCTGATTTTTTGGATGGCATCCCTTATGTTTTTAGTGATAGCTAATATGTTAATCTGGATCACTCGTCGTAAGAGTTATCATGCCTATACAACTTTTATCTGGTTTGTGGGTGTGTTTTCATTATATGGCCTGTACTCCTTCTATTATCATAACTACCATAAAGAAAGAGATGAGAGAAAACTTCTGGTAGAGAATTTGTCATTTCGCCTTTTGCAGGAAGAAGATCCTTTATCCGAAATGTTACTGAAGGAGATGGAAGGATCTTTAAAGACCGATTCTTTTTTATTAGATCAATTATTGAAGGAAAACATAGATGTTGAAATGATTACTCAGTATCTAAAGACAAATTATTTTCAAGGTTATCTGGAGAGATTTGATCTGCAAGTGGTTCCGTGTTGGCCAGGCGGTGAGTTATACATTGATACAGATAATGTTAGTTATAATTGTTATGATTATTTCGATAGAATGTTGACCAAAACAGGGGTGCAGGTTATGGGAAGTGAGCATTTTTACTTTTTAAAGAATCAGGGAGGTATAGTTACCTATTTTGGTGTTTTTAAAATGTATCAATGGGATGTGAAGAAGGAAACATGCCTGTTTATTGAATTGGTGGCTAAACCTTTTTTTGAAGGGCGTGGATATCCTGAACTTTTACTATCCGAAAGGGAAAGTAAGCTAAAGGAACCTCTGGTGAGTTATTCGTATGCAAAGTACGTGGATGGTTTGCTTGCTAAGCAGGTTGGCGATTTTGCCTACCCTATTCATAAGGATAGATTGATTAATAATTGTGATGATCATACGTTCTTTAACTCACAAAATTTCTCACACATTTGTTATTATCCTCAGGATAATACTTGTATTTTACTTTCTTTACCAAACGTCACCTTTTCGATGTTCCTGGTTGCTTTCTCTATCTTATTTGTTGCCTTCTTTATTTTTGGTTCCTTACTTATTATGGTTACTCGTTTACGAAGAGGGCGATTTATGTATGACTTTACCGTTCAGGAACGTATTCAGATTGCCATAGTAAGTTTAATGATGATCTTGCTCTTTGTTATTGCCAGTGGTTCAGTATGGCAAACGGTTCGTCGTTTTGAGGTGAAAAATAATCAGATGCTATCTGAAAAAACAAAATCAATTTTAATGGAGCTTAATCACGAAATTGGAAGTGAAAAAGAGCTAAGCGATGAAGATCAGGAATATCTGGAGTATCTGCTTAAAAAGTTTTCCAGTGTGTATTACACCGACTTGAATTTGTATGGCACCAATGGACGGTTAATGGCTACTTCGAGACCTGAATTATTTGATAAAGGATTGTCAGGGCACTTGATGAATAGCAGAAGTTATATTGAACTGAACAGGAAAGAGGAGCTTGAATTTATTCATCAGGAATCAATAGGGAAGTTAAAATATTTATCGGTTTATGTGCCCTATATAAACGAAAATAATAAAGTACTGGCCTACTTGAATATGCCTTATTTTGTTGGTACCAGTGAACTTCGTGAAGAAATTTCATCACTGGTGATGGCAATCGTTAATTTCTATCTAATATTTCTAGTGGTAGTAGTAGGTTTAACGGTGGTGGTCTCGCGAAGAATTACCTATCCTTTAAAAGTTATTCAAAGTAAGATGGGAGAAATAAGCCTTGGTCAACGAAATGAAAAGATTGAATACAAAGGAAATGATGAAATAGGACAATTGGTAACGGAATATAACCGAATGGTGGATGAATTGGTGCAAAGTGCCGGAAAACTAGCTAAATCAGAAAGGGAAATGGCATGGCGTGAAATGGCCAGACAAATTGCGCATGAAATTAAAAACCCTTTGACCCCTATGAAACTTAGTATTCAATATCTGGAAAGGGCAAGACAAAATAATGATGATGACTTTGATGAGAAATTGAAACGTGTATCCTCAACTTTAATAGATCAGATCGATAAGCTTTCATCTATTGCTTCGGAGTTTTCAAATTTTGCTTCGATGCCTATTGCCAAGCGCAAAAAGCTCGACGTGATGGAGGTGCTTACCCGCTGCGTTTCCCTATTTGATAAGACTAATAATGTTGATATCACTATGGATACTCATGATATTGAAAGCTATTTTATTTATGCTGATAATGAGCAGATGATTAGTGTTTTTAATAATCTGTTGCAGAATGCTATACAATCGATACCTAAAAAACGAAAAGGAGAAATTATTGTAGGAGCCATGACTGACGATAGTGGCATTACAATTACAATTAGCGATAATGGCGTAGGAATAACAGAAGAAGTGCAGAAAAAAT
>JBFHKL010000132.1:0-11117 GCA_041595375.1 Saccharicrinis sp. | reverse complement strand
TCCGGGAATAGGAGTTCCGTCATCTGCGGATGTAACTTTACCTGTAATTGTAACTTCCTGTGCCCAAATAATTGTGCTGCACAAAAACAGGATTAACGTTCCTAATAAATGTTTCATGTGTTAACTTTTAATTTTTAATTTTTACCAATCGGCCCTTTATTAAGCGATTGGAATTACAAGCAAAATGCAATTACTCTATTAGTTAATGTTTTAATACTTAAACTATAATGAATCATCTCTTGCCTTGAATCATTAATTAACTTTTATTGAAACAAAAGTGCAATCAATTGTTAACGTATACTAATTTAATACATCATAAAATACTCATTTATACACATAAATAACCTCACACAAACCTCATAGTAAAAATCATATACATCTGTTTTTGTGGCCCTTAAGAGTATGTTATTTTACTTTTTATGACACATATGCGACTCACTTTTCAATTAGAAATCAAAATTAAACAATTTAACGTTTTTTCACATATCGAGTCTCGTCACAAACCATTTTACGAAAAGAAAAAAAGTTTAATTAAACTATAACCCTCCAATACATCAGGAAACCAATCACAAACTACCAACAAATAATAGTCTACCCCCAAATAACACAAGGCACAAATAAAAAAACCAGGAATGCAATTCATGCAAGCCTGGTTTTTCATCATAAAGAAGGAATAATCAAATCATATAGACTCAATATAACCTAATAAATTATCTCCATGATTAATCCCTAATTTCTGTCTAAGCTTATAACGATTGTTTTCCACAGCACGGGTAGTTATATTCATTAGAGAAGCAATATCCTTTGAAGCCATACCCATTTTAATATAGGCACATAACTTTTGTTCTCTGCTATTTAAATCGGGATGCAAAGTCTTAAGCTTTTGAAAAAAAGCTTCATGCACCTGTCCGAAATGCATCTCAAACACTTCCCAGTTATTATCATTATCGATATCCCGGTCAATTTTATTAATTAAAAAACGAACTTTTTTATCCAACTCATTTTTTTCAGAAATTTTAATCATTCTTTTAAGTTGCGACTTTATATCTGTTAGGAGGTCATTTTTTTGAATAAGGTTTACGGTAGAATTAGCCAGTTCTTTTTCTTTAAAGACCATTTCGCTTCGTAACTTTTCATTCCTCATTCTAATCATCTCTTTTTCTGAAACGAGAGCAGCCGTCTTTAATTTTTCTTCTTTAATCTTAAAGCGCTCCTGTTGCATCAGTTTTTCTCTTCGTTTACTCATTTCAACTCTACGATTAAAGGCAAAAAACAGCAATAAGAAAATACAGATGAATAAGAAAATAAAAAACACTTTAGCAAAATCACTCCTATACCAGGGAGGCAATACCACAAATTTAAATTTTACTTCAGGAGCTTCAACGCCATATTTATTTTTTGCTTTCACCACAAATTCATATTCACCTTCATATAAATTAGCTATGCTCCTGTTATTTTCAGGTCCCCACTGGCTAAAATCCAAATCATATCCTTTTAAAAAAGTAGAATACAAAACTTCTCTTCGCTCATGAAAGGAAGCTGCGTAATCAATTTCAAAGGCATTCTTTGCGAATAAAAATTCAGGAATAAGCTCTTGCTTACATTGATCGCTGCTCTCATTAAGCTGATACACAGTAGAGTCATTATTCCCCTTAAATGAGCGAATATGTACTTTAAAGGGGATTTTATAATTTTTGAAATCCTTAGCTGAATAATGAGCAAACCCATCTTCAATACTAAAGAACACATTGTCCTTATCCACAACATACACGAACTCAAAACTATTAACTAACTTTCTATCCAAAGACATAAACGGATATTCTATTCTCTTATAGCTTCCATCCTCCAAATACCTGAGTACACCTGTTCTTCCTTCAAAAAAATACCATTGATTTTTATATTGGTCTTCCATTATATACTTAGGAAACATGCCCTTCTTAAAAATATGATCATATTCTTTATCTCTGACAAAGCTATTTGCCGATGAATCTATTCTGAACACACCATCTCTACTGGAAAAAGCACATTCACCATTTACCTTTGACAGCACCAGAGGGTAATGATTACCCGGAAAAAAAGTATCGGGGAACAAATCTACTTGCTCAACACTCTTAAAATCATCACTTATTTGTAGCTTAAATACCCCTTTGTAACCATGCGACACCCAAAGATTACCACTATTATCCCATTCAATAAACCTAGCCGACTCATGAAACCCTTCTATTTTATTTTTATATCGCCATCTCCCATTCTTTTTCTGGAAAATGATTAATCCTGTATAGGATCCAGAAACTAGCAGATCAGGATGTTTCATTACTTTTTTAAAATTCCAAACCCCATTTACTTCAGCGGGTGTAATTAAATTTGCATGGTCCCCTACTATTTCAAACACACCCAGGTGATGTCCACACAATAAAGAGTTTTCATCATGATAAAAACTCCACACCTGACCTTCAGAACCTTTTACACGAATAAAATCATCCCTTGTTTTAAGGGGATTTTTAAAATTTGAATCACTTATTGTATAGATGGCCTGGTTTGTTCCGAAATAATATTGCTCTTTAAATTTATCAATTACATAACCAGTTCCCAGATTATAATATCCCTGTAAGAACGAAATACTTGAATTAAAATTGACTTTAATAATTCCATTATCTAATCCTGCCCAGATATTCCCTTCCTTATCTGTTTTCAGACTCAGTACAGTATTATTATTT
Source organism: Saccharicrinis sp. (assembly GCA_041595375.1). Taxonomy (GTDB): domain Bacteria; phylum Bacteroidota; class Bacteroidia; order Bacteroidales; family Marinilabiliaceae; genus Saccharicrinis. The sequence goes on along the minus strand of JBFHKL010000132.1, from coordinate 8,400 downwards.
AAACCCTTATCCTTATCCACTTGCATAAATACATTACCATTTAAGTCAGTGACAACAAGACCTCCTTGGATAGTACCAAACAGCAAAAAATCATCATTATATTTTTCTCCGCAAAAAATATTAATGGATTTAAGCAGATCATTAGCCTCTACATCCCAGGGTTTAAAATGCTGCATATCCCATAAGTACAGACCATTATTCATAGTCCCTACAACGATCTGAGAATCTGACAAAGGCATAATGCTTGTAATTTGCATCCCCGCAAAAATACTCCCTCCTGCTAAAGGAAAAACTTTGGATCCCCGAACCTCCATCAATCCCTGCTTTTCATCCAACAACAAAAACATTCCATTAACTACAAAAGCAGCAATAAACCGTGATTCAGATTTAAGAATAAACTGAAGAGAATCATTCTTAAAAAAACAAACTCCTTGCTGGGAATGAAAAATAACTTGATTATTCCAATTGTGTATACTCCAATAATCACCCAAACTTCTTAAGTCAGAAGTAGTACTCAGCGAATGGTACTTTAAATTACATAGTGAATCGTATTCAAAAAAACCCAATTTGTTATACCCTCCTGCATAAATTTTATCATCAATAGCTCTTACACTACGTACATTAAAGGAGCCTAAATCGGTATATATTCGCCAGTTAACCCCATCAAACTCTACTACTCCATCGTTATTGGCAAAATACATAAACCCGGTTTCACTTTGGGTAACACCCCAATTTTGTGTTCCACCATTATACATTCTACGGTTAAAGTATTCCAACTCAGGGATTCCTAATTTTTGAACCTGAGACTGCAGAATACCTGTAGCAGCTAAAAAAATTAATAATAAAATTGAGAAATTCTTAGTCATCAAAAAACAATTTAATTTAAGAACAAAAAGTACACACCGTGACTTTATGACAAAATATACTACATATATATAAAATAATATTGAAGCTGTCTAATAACATAATTTATTCATTTCCAAAATATCTTATTATATTGCGTTTTGTTACTCACACTAATCGCCAGTAAAACAATGAAGAAATCTATTCTTTACCCTGTACTTGCAATTATTTTAATTGTAGTTCTTTTAATAATAGGCAAACAACTCGGTTGGATTGGCAACGAATTCCGGCATAAAGTTACAGTTGAAAATGCTGAATACCGCACTTTAACGGAAACAATTACGGCTAATGGGAAAATTAGTCCCGAGTTAGAAGTAAGTGTATCCTCGGATGTATCAGGTGAAATACTAGAACTCCCTGTAAAGGAAGGTGATCCAGTAAAAAAAGGCCAGGTACTAGCCCGCATTCAACCCGACATCTATCAGCGCAACCTGGAAAAAACAGAAGCCTCAGTTATTTCGGCTGAAGCTAATCTGGCTCAGTCGGAAGCACAATTTAACCAAAAAAAACTGGCCTTTAATCGCAGTAAACTATTGTGGCAGCAAAAAACCATCTCTGAGGCCGATTATGAGCAGGCACTAGCCGACTTTAACGTAGCTAAATCGACAGTTGATGCTTCCAATGCAGCGCTACGCAACGCCAAAGCCTCATTAAATGAAGCAAAAGATAACCTAACTAAAACCACTATCTACGCTCCCATGAATGGCACTATTTCGCGATTAAATGTAGAAAAGGGAGAACGAGTAGTGGGCACAGCTCAGTTTGAGGGCACCGAAATGATGACCATTGCGGATTTAAATAATATGGAAGTAGTCGTAGATGTAAATGAAAACGATATTATACGCGTTAGCCTTGGAGACACTGCCCTCATAGAGGTAGATGCTTACCTAAAGGATAAATTCAAAGGATTGGTAACGCAAATAGCCAATTCGGCTAATGTTGAAGGTACCAGTGCCGACCAAATTACAAATTTTGAGGTGAAAGTATTTATCTTACCAAAATCATATCAAAAACTATTGGAAGAAAGAGGCCATGATTTTTATCCTTTCCGCCCTGGCATGTCGGCTACTGTGGATATACAAACCAACACGCAAACCAATGTACTTTCTATTCCCATTCAATCGGTTACTACACGTACCGACACCACATCTGTTGACAAGGATCAATTAAACGAAAAACTGGAAGTTGTTTTTGTGGCTACTAATGACAGCGCTAAACAGCGCGAAGTAAAAACCGGAATACAGGATGCAAAATATATTCAAATTATTTCCGGCATAGAAGAAAACGAAACTGTGATTAGCGGTCCTTATAGCGCCATCTCGAAGAAAATTAAAACCGACGATTTAATAGAGGTAGTGGAAGATTTATTCGACGAAAAAGACAGTAAAAAATAGAGCTAAATTAAAAATCCTTGTCCAGTTTTATTTGGAACAAGGATTTTTATAAACGATTAGTTAGTATTTTAAAACAAACTCTTCTTTCAATTTAATTACTGGCAGAAACAACTTCTTCATCTGAAATCATTTTTTTAATTTCTTTGGTAATTTTTACCCGATTAATAGGGTTACCACAGTAATCAAGAAATCGACTTAACACCTTATCTTCTGCTGAGACTACAGCGATCCCCTGTTCTAGTTTCTCGAGTATTTCTAAGCTATAGCATGCACAATAAATCCCCAATAGATCTTCTCTATCATCCGTTAAAATTTTTATGCTATCATCAACCTTAAAAGAATAAACATGCGAACCTGCCATCCATTTTACTATAAAATCAGAAGCTGATGTTCTATCCTCATCATTTTTATCAAAGGGAGTTTGTAACAAATAATAACAGCAATCAAAAACTTGATCGGTATATTTATTATAGGATGCCTCATCCTGAAATTCTACATCATTTAAAGAAGCAAAATGTTGACCCGACAAACTCAGGTTACCCAAAACCAACAACAACAAAACAATAATACTTTTCATAATTAAATAACTTTATGAATTATATTACGCAACTTGCTGTAAATGTTTACATTGACTTGATTAACGATTAATTATGCATGATGAATATAAAGTTTACGAAGATAAAGGCATTTAATCAACACTGTAATTATCAATACATTAAGCTCTTTTATGCATTTAAGATATCATGCAAGCGCGAAATTTCATCTATTTCCCAAAAATTACTTAGCTCTCCAACATCTTCTACGTGCTCATGCACCCATGTTGTGTGAAAGGGAATGTGAACAGCATAGCCACCCAAATTCAATACCGGAAGAATATCAGATTTCAGAGAATTACCCACCATCAAAAAATCAGAAGGGTGTACCTCCAGATGAGCCAACAACTTCAAATAATTGGCCTCCTTTTTATCGCTCATGATTTCAATATGGTGAAAAAAAGGTTCCAGCTCCGATTTTTGCAATTTTCTTTCCTGATCAAGCAAATCACCTTTTGTAGCTACTATAAGCTTGTAGCCACTTTCATTTAATTCTTTCAATATCCTGGCAGCACCATCCAATAATACTACCGGTTTATTCAACATCTCTTTTCCCATGTGTGTGATATGCTGCAGATCAGCGGCAGCAATTTTTCCTTTCGAAACTCTTATCGCTGTTTCAATCATAGACAATGCAAAGCCCTTAATGCCATAGCCATAAAACTTAATGTTATCAATTTCTGTTTGATACAGTTCCTTTATCAAGTTATTTTTGTCACCGAAATTCTTTAGTAGCTCACAAAACTCCCCTTCTTTTTCTCTAAAAAAAGGTTCGTTTACCCACAATGTATCATCCGCATCGAAAGCGATATATTTAAATTTTCGCATACCTAACATATTTGTTGATGATCAATAATTATTTACTAGTCGATTAAACTTGCACTTAAAAAAAAGATTTACTTCATTTTCCACTTTACGAAGAAGAAAATGAAGTAAATCCTAATGTGTTTATAACTGAAGTAATAAATGATGCTTCTAAGCTTCTATTTTGTATATCGAAATAAAATTGTAAAATCGCCCCGTAAGCATATAAGAGCATCCTATATTTAAAAATATGAGTTCACATGTAAAGTAGAATAGCATATTAAGCGTACTATTTGATAGTACACTGACACAAATTTACCTTTAGCTATTTTAGTCCTTAAGAATTGTGAATATAAAACAACATGAGTCAACCAAAATAAAGAAACAAGGCTTACATCACAAAAGAAAAAAAACATTAGATAAATCTATCAAAACCCACTCCTTAATAACAATGGAGGGTCAGTGATAAGAGCAGCCAGATGTCCTTTAATGCTCTACCGTTTCAACTGCTTTTACTTCAGGTAAAGCTTTTTTTATAATCTGTTCCACCCCATTTTTCATTGTTTGATAACTCATGGGGCAACCATTACAGCTACCCAATAACTTCACCTTAACAACAAGATCGTCTGTTACAGATACCAAACTAATGTCTCCCCCATCCGCTTTCAAATAAGGCCTGATCATTTCGAGTGCCTCTTCAACTTTTTGATAATAATTATTTTCCATAATTATTTATGTTTTATTTCGACAATCTTCGTTGGCGTTTCATTTCTATTTCTTTCATCAACCGCCACAACAACCTGCTTAGCAATATCTGCAAAAGCCATTCCTGTTGTTGAATCCACATTTAATGCTGCAGGCTCGCCATTATCACCAGCCTCACGAATACTTTGCACAATAGGAACCTGCCCCAATAGGGTCACCTCTAATTCTTCAGCTAGTTTTTTACCCCCGTCTTTACCAAAAATATAATATTTATTATCTGGCAATTCCATAGGTGTAAACCAGGCCATATTTTCAACCAAACCAAGAATAGGCACATTAATATTCTTACTCTTGAACATACTAATTCCTTTAATGGCATCAGCAAGCGCAACATCCTGCGGGGTAGTAACGATAACAGCACCCGTAACAGAAAGTGTTTGCACCATAGTCAGGTGAATATCGCTGGTACCCGGAGGCAAGTCAATTAAGAGGTAGTCTAATGCTCCCCAATGACCCTCAGTTATTAATTGCTTCAGGGCATTAGTGGCCATGGCACCTCTCCAGATAGTTGCATCCTTAGGGTTTACAAAATAACCAATAGATAACATTTTTACCCCATATTTTTCTATAGGTAAAATACGATCTTTACCATCAATCTTATCCAACATCGGACGGGCATCCTCTGTCTTAAACATTTTAGGAATAGAAGGGCCAAAGATATCAGCATCCAACAGACCTACTTTATATCCTGCCTGCGCAAGAGCTACGGCTAAGTTAGAGGTAACCGTTGACTTTCCAACTCCGCCTTTACCTGAGGCCACTGCAATGATATTTTTAACCTCCGATAAGGGTTTTTCGGCCTCTACCTTAGGCTTTCCTTTGATTTTAACATAAATATTCCCTTTAATTTCGGCATCTTCGCCCACATAAGCTAAAATAGCCTGTACACATGCCTTCTTAATAGGCGCAACCATAGGGTCATTGGGTCTATCGAAAAGCAAGCTGAAACTGATTTTCTTACCATCAATTCTTATATCATCCTCAACCATTCCAAGAGATACAATATCTTTCCCTTTTCCAGGATGACGAACATGTTTAAGGGCATCTAATACTAACTGAGGATAAAAGCTCATTATTATATTTATTTAAATTGATTAAAAATAAATGCAAATATACAACACATCATTTTATTTTAAGCATATGCTCATTAAAAAATTTCTTCGTCCAATTCTATAGGGTCCCAAAAATACTTTTGAAAATCAACTACCTGATTATCGGCAATTCTTATTCCTTCATTTTCAAGCAACTCACTCATCACATTTTCACCAACAAATGCTGCCTTGCCTGTTAGTAAACCCTTACGATTAACTACTCTATGGGCAGGGACAGGTGGATTTTGTGAAAGGCTATTATTCAGTGCCCAGCCCACCATTCGACTTGAGCGTGCCAATCCTATATAACGGGCAATGGCACCATACGTACTAACTCTACCGTATGGAATTCTTCGCACTACAGCGTATACATTATCAAAAAAATTCGCCTCCATAATCGATTCAAAAGCTATTTCGCTTTTGTATGCTCAGGCATTTTTGATCCTCGGTTATAACTGCGATACTCATCAAATTCCAATTCTATATCCGGTTCAACCAACACCATGTCCTTAGGAACATTAAAACGAATATATTTAATAGGTATACCTTGCTCATAAAACTGTGATTCATAAAATGTTTTAATCGACAATATCTTATCTACTAGATCGCTATGATACAAATCACTGGTATTTACCTCAACAGGTAATTTATTTTCATTAATCACCGCATCGGTGTAAGTGTATAAGAAATTACTATCCGTTTTTAAATGGATAGTTCCATTGGGCTTTAGAATTTCCTTATAAAATTCAAGAAATCGTGTTGAGGTAAGTCGTTTTCTTGTTTTCTTCATTTGAGGGTCAGGAAATGTAATCCAAATCTCATCGATCTCATCGTGTGCAAAAAAAGAGGTGATTAATTCTATTTTAGCACGAATGAAGGCCACATTATCCATTTTTTTATTTAGAGCCTGAGTAGCACCGCTATACAACCTGGCTCCCTTAATATCCATACCAATAAAGTTTTTATCAGGATATAATTCAGCGAGGCCAACGGTGTATTCACCTTTCCCACAACCCAATTCTAACACGAGCGGATGATCGTTTTTAAAAAACTTAGTATTCCATTGCCCTTTCAAATAAAAATCTTCCCTATCCGGTTCATCAAACGAAACCTGAAAAACATGATCATAAGTTTCCAACTTGGCAAACTTAAACAACTTATTCTTACCCACTTATCTATTTAATTATCAGCAAACAGCCTGTTGTAATTGATAGTCAATAATTCGTTCTGTCACTTACTGTAAGCGATCAACTATTTAACACAAACTTTTTTTACTTTTGTTATTCCACTTCTATTATTTTAACTCCTACCGATTGCACCCCCATTAAAAGAGTATCCCGCATACCCTGAATCATATAATAAGTATATAAACCTTTTTCAGGAAAGCGGATATTGATTTTATACGGATGTAAACTTTTATAGCTATGTCCACCGGCTCTTTTACCATACCAATCACCCTGATCATTGGCGAGCATACACTCTAGGGTATCACGTTCTATATGACCTGATGGAGAAATAGCATCCATAAAAAACCAGATATTACTATACCGATAGTCGTCCTTATTAGTAACTTGTACCAATAAATGGCACGACTTATCAAGATCCTGAACCTCACTTCTGAAAACAGCTACCGTATCTTTATGCCAGCCATTTTCCGAAATCTCAACTTCATTATTATACCATTCTTTAGGTCCGCAGGCACACATTAGCGTAAGCATGATCAAGAAAACAAAAATGCGCATCTTATTTCTTGTTTTTAGAATTATTCCTGTTCGATGGCTTTCTTCTACGTCTATTTGAACTTTGAGCACTACCTTTTTTAGGATCATCAAAACGCGATATGCTATCTTCACCAACCACATTTTGATAATCGAGATTCTTTTCGGCCAATACCGCTTTCGCAGTTTCTCCGGCTAAAGTTTCTGTTTTTTTACCTCTACGATTTAAACGAATTATTTCCTTCACTCGGGCTACAGGTATTTCTGTAATATTAGCAGGTATGTGTTTATCGGTAGAAAAACTCATCGCTCCTTTGAAAATATCTGTTTTAAAATGATAGTAGGTACTATCTTTTGTTTCAAGAGGAATATCTGTTCTTGGAAAGTCTTTTTGCGCATCGATATAGGCATCCAGCTCAAAGTTAAGACAACACTTTAGCTTACCACATTGTCCTGCAAGTTTCTGGGGATTAAGTGAAATTTCCTGATAACGCGCTGCATTTGTGGTTACAGAGACAAAGTTAGTTATCCAGGAAGAGCAACATAACTCCCGGCCGCAAGGACCAATCCCTCCAATTCTCCCTGCCTCCTGTCGAGCACCAATCTGGCGCATTTCAATACGCACTTTAAAACGATCGGCTAGCACCTTAATCAACTGGCGAAAATCCACCCGTTCATCAGCAATATAGTAAAAAATAGCTTTAGTTTTATCGCCCTGATACTCTACGTCACCAATCTTCATATTCAGATTAAGGTCGGCAGATATACGCCGGCTTTCAATCATTGTTTGATGCTCTAACTTTTTAGCTTCTTCCCATTTTTCATAATCCACGGGCTTGGCATGTCGATAGACTCTTTTAAACTCGAAGTCGGTAATATTAATACGATTCTTACGCATCTGCATCACGGCAATTTCACCAGTGCACGACACGGTACCAATATCATGACCTGGTGAGGCCTCCACAGCCACTACGTCACCTTTATTTAATCTTAAACCATTACTATTTCTGAAATAGCTCTTGCGTGTATTCTTAAATTTAATTTCAACAATATCTGAAACATTACAACTTTCAGGCACATCGGCCAACCAGTCAAATACATCTAATTTTCCACATTTATCACTGCAAGTACT
>JBFHKL010000131.1:0-11356 GCA_041595375.1 Saccharicrinis sp. | reverse complement strand
TATTCTTGACATAAAGCTGTATTTAAAAATATATTAGGATTGATAGGGTATGGAGAAAGTAAATCTGGATCCATTGTTTAATTCAGAATCTACCCATATTTGGCCACCTAATAATTCAACCAGACTTTTCGATATTGATAAACCCAGTCCTGTTCCGCTATGTTTAGGCTTAAGTTGACTATTGGCTTGGGTAAATCTTTGAAAAATCATATCATGCTCATTCTGGGCAATGCCTATTCCGGAATCTTGAACATAGAATTCAATTGTGTTGTTGTTTTTTAGTTCGTATCCAATTTCAATTGTGCCGTTTTTGGTGAATTTTATAGCATTGCTAACCAGATTATTAAGGATTTGTCGAACTTTGGTTTCATCTGTTTTAATAATGCTTTGAGCAGCAATAGAAGGTGTTTTTGTAATTAGAGTATTCTTCTTGTGTTCAGCCCTCTTGTGAAAGAACTTTACCAATGAGTTACTCAGTTTATAAACATCTGTTTCTGCTATATGTATTGATATTTGTCCGGTTTCAATTTTTGATATTTCCAGCACATCATTAATAATATCCAGCAATTGATGACCGCTATCAACAATTACCGATGTATAATATTGCCTATCATCAGGTGTCAGGTTTTTGAATTTCAATAATTCTGAAAAACCTATAATACCATTCATGGGCGTTCGTATTTCGTGGCTCATATTGGCCAAAAATGAAGATTTAAGTCTGTCACTTTCTTCCGCTTTCTCTTTGGCTTGTATCAGATCGTTTTCAGCCTTTTCCTGCTCGCTTACATCTCGAATGATAGATAATGTATGGGTAGGGTTTAAATACACCATACGCGATTCATAGGTACATATTTTATTTTGTACTTCAAGTGCATATCTGTAGGTTTCAATATTTTTATCCATTAATACTTTATCAATGTATTTCAACGTCAGATCTGCAATCTTGGGAGGTAAAGTTTTTGTTACATGCTTATTGATAAAGTGGGATGACTTACGATATAAAGCATTTTCATTATTTGAATGATAATCAGTAATAACTCCATCACTATTAAACACAAACATCATATCAGGTATAGCCAATAATAATCCGTTAATCTTTGAAATATTTTCTTCTAACATTTCATTAGTTAACTGCAGGTTAGCTATTAAACTTTTCTCATGACTAATGTCGGTTAATGTGCCAAAACCTTTATAGCCAATTTCTCCTTTGAAAAGTATTAGGCCATTGCCTTTTATATGAATGATTTTGTTTTCAGGAATACATATTCTAAATTCCTGTTTCCATGCTTTCTTGTTGTTAAGAGCTTTATGCCAGTTTGAAACGATTAGAGATTTATCTTCAGGGTGTATGAGGCTATTGAGTTGACTAAATGTTTTAACCGCATTTAAGCAAGGAGAAATAACATCTGGGTTACCATGCCATTTTAATTCATCATTAAAAGGATTCCATTCATAGATAATATCAGAAATGTGAGTGGCAACCAACCTGAATTGTTTTTCGCTTTCTTTTAATGAAAGTTCGGCCATTCTGGCTTCACCAATATCCTGAGCAATACCATGTATACCCGAATAATTGCCGTTATTGTCATAAACGGGCCGCATAGAGGCTTTTATCCAATGGTCCGTTTTATCTTTACTTCTCAGTTTAATTTCAGAAACAACAATTGTTCCGCTTGAAACTTTATTTAAGGCATCAAAAAAAGTTATTTTATAATTCTCCTGAATAAAATTAATAAAGTGATGGCCTATGATTTCTTTGGGTGTATAGTTAATCAGTACATTAACTACCGGACTTATATAAGTGCAAATACCTTCTTTATCGATAGAGAAAATAACATCATTAATTTTTTCAACTAAATCTTTGTATTTCAGTTCACTCTCTCTTAATGCATCTTCAACATTCTTTTTATAAGATAAATCTTCAATAATACCGATTCCTCCAGAAATATGCTTTTTTTGATTATAAATGGGGGAGGTTTTTAATAAGATGTAGACGACATTGTTATTGGTGGTTAAATGGTATTCCCCTTCATATACATCTTCAACTCCCAATAAGGCACAATCTATGGTTGGGATAATTCGTTTATCCTGAAGCTTACTCATATTAAGGCCTAATAAAGTAGCCCGATTGGATTTTAAAATATCACAAAATTTCTCGTTGCAATCTGTGATTGTTTTGTTTTCATCAAAAAAGAAAATTCCTACAGGTGAATAATGAAAAAAATATTTGAATTTCTCATTGTCACCTAATAAGGTATCCTGAGGTATGTTTTTTATTTGTCCAGATTGTTTAATGACTTTTAAATCATCCTCAATGAGCGTTTTAATTTGTTTTAAATAGTTGATTTTCTGTGGTGATAAGACACTTAAATCGCGAGAATATAAACATAATGCACCAAATACATTACCTGTAGTATCATAGATAGGAACACCATAAAAGCTTTTTAATCCGGATTGCTTCTCTAGATAGGAATTGTATTGATCTTTAAATTGTAAGTTTGAAAAAGAGCGAATCTGATTTTCTTTTATAATCTCTGATGTAAAGCTATTATGGTGTTGTAAATTAATCAATAGGTTATTTTCCGAAGGGTGATTATAGGCAATAGCCACCAATTCATTAGGATTCATTTCCTTGGCCAATATCATACTGCATCCCATCATTTCAGCAAAGAGGGTAAATTGCTTTTTCCAGGATTTTAGATTTTGATTAAAGCTAAGTTGATTAATATACACACGTAGTAAAATTAAAATTCCAATGTAAAATACAATTAATGTATCAATGGAAATAAAATTTTATTGAAATGGTATAATATTATTGATTAATCTATATTTATTGTCCTTAAAACTCATTTTTAAGCAAGAGACTTTTAAGCCTGAAAATCAAAAAAGATATCAGCAGCTTGCTAATAAGCTATTCCACCCGTTAACTGGTGGTCAGTGAAAAAGCGTGTTTCTCCTTTGGCAATCTGAAAATGAAAGGATTTGGAATATTGATTTCCATTTACCTGCAGTGTCAGTTGGTTATCGCCTTGTTTGAGGGGAATACGTGTATAATGAATGGCATAGGGCAGAGACTGCCAGTTACGTGTATCAGCTTTTTCAGTAACCGCATTGATGATACTCACAAGGGTACCCAGGTTTTTATCTTCGCTTCTGACCAAGGATTCCATGGCTTTTTTAGTCACCAAACGGGCTATCCCGTTTGATAGTTCACGAGCCATACGGTCTCTTAAGGATTGAAAAGCTATTGCATTGATATCCTCTGATAATTCCAGCGGATAGGAAATATTATTATATTCTATAGATGCTTGATTGAATTCAGGTTTCCTTTCTACATATTTAGGAAAGGCAACACGCAGAAAGGATAAATTTTTAAAAGCATTTTGTTCACTACCTTTTCTGTTGCCAATATAAATAGGAAAATTTAAGCCAAAATCTTCATTTACAAAGGTCACCCAGCCATTATTGTATCCCGTATTGGTAAAGTTTATACTCCACTCGGCCTTGACGGGACCAAATCCATTCATCCATAAAAATATGAGCGACCCATCAGCTTGATCATCGGGATTATAAGTAATGTTAAATTTTTCACTGTAAAATTCATATTCTTGTCTAAATCCAATCTGATAGCAGATGCGTACCAAATCTTTTTTTAATTGTTCTGGAGCATCCAAATTAAATAATTCCTTATATTCATTTTGGTAGGCATCATATGCATTTCGATATGCAATAAAGGCATTGTTTTTATCGCCTGATGCATCATAAATCATTCCCATCAAATTATGGGCAAATGCATCATTGGAATATTTATTTTTCGTTTTTTTGTATTTATCATTTAACTTTTGCAATTGTATATTCACCCTTCTGCATTCAACCAGAGCATCTTCATAATTATTTAGCATTAAATAGTTAAGTGATTTGTAATAATGCACCATTACCGTTTCAAAGTCTTCGGGCTTATAGGGTTTTACCATAGGGTTGGAAATTAAAGCTAGCGCTTCATTTCCAATACCCAAATTGAAATCTTCATTGTATAAATCAGCTTTGTTAAAATAATAGTTGCTTGTTTGGTAATCGCCCAGCATAAAATTAACAAGCCCTCTGTTCATGTAATTGAGTACGCGGTTATTGCCTTGATCTCCTTTTTTATCTTTATCAAGCAGTTTATTTGCAGCATTAAAATTACCATTGCTTATATAGTCCTGCAATTGAAAATTTTTTTGATAGTAGCTTGCACAACTGCTTAAAACAGTAGCTATAAGGAACAGGAATAAATATCGAAAATAATCATTAATCGATTGTGACATATTACATCTGCAGATAAGGTATTTAAAATAGCACCAGGCTCTTTTGTTCTATTCAAAAACGATGCTGATCCTTAAAAAAAAACAGCTATTGAATGTGATTGGAGTAGCTTTTTTATAAAGCTAAAGGAATAGCTTATTTATTAATGTATTTTTTGATTTTTTTATCTCCAATCCATACTATTTCATTGGTTTCCAAATTAGAAAGCTCAAGGTTGGTTTGGTAATAATTAACTCTTTCGTTTTTATAAGAATCTACAATAGAGTTGATATCTCCATTTAGCATAAAATCAGCACCTAACTCTTTTCCCCATTGTTTTGCTGTTTCTAAAGAAGCAAACTCCTGTTGGGCGGCTCTTTCTTTTCTGAGTTCCTCGCGTTTGTCGCCGGCTTGCACCAATCTAACCCTGCCACTATTAATAAATGAGCTTTCAACCTCTTTAATAAAAGTATCGGAACTAATGTGTTCGTGTGATTTGTTATAAATAATACCCACAACTACAACAGGTTTTTTTCCGTTGTTCTCTCTCTGATAATTATCTATCCAGGAGGCGGATAATATTTGGTCAACCATTGCTTCGGCTACCATTTTTGAATCGGTATCATTCCATCTGCCACTTAAATCGATGGTTTCATCGGGAGATACCCGTTCAACCTTGTGAGCAGCACAAGATGACAATAAAAGAACACTAATTGTCAGAATGTAAAAAAATTGAGTATTCATTTTCGTATGTTTTGGTTATTTATTCTCGTTAATTTCGTCTCTCATTAAACCAATTTTTATGCCATTAATTATTTAATATATTTAAATAATGATTGATCTGAGAGGCTAAATAAGTAATATCGTCTTTTTTATTCCCAATATCAATCATAAAATCATGCATTTTTTTGTTAAGATGGGCACTGCCTACCTTAAAATTAGCCTGAGAGGCACAAACTATGTACTCTACAGGAAAATCGCTTTCGGTAAATAGATTGATCAAAATGTCGAATTTTTTATCCATAAAATCCTTGATAATAGGGTTTTGTGGCATGTAAAACCAGTTAAAATCCTTTAAACAAACATAGTGATGGTTTTTATCGCCAATGAGCATATTATTTAAGTGCTTAGTGTGTGAAAAACCTATTGTTTCAATAGCTATGTTTTTATCCAGATAATATTTCTCAATACCTTTTATGGCTTTAATGCTCTTGTCAGAATGAGCATTAAAAACCAACCCGATTTTTTGGGCTTGTTTTAAATTGCAAACAACCGGTTTTAGGTTTAATTGTTTAATTTTCTTATTTAATAAGTAGCTTCCTATTTTAGTGCGCATTTTAATGATATAATTCACTGAGCTTAATTTTCTAATAAATCTATAAATTCAGATTCGGTAATTATTTTGACATTTAATTTTTTTGCTTTCTCTAATTTACTGGGGCCTGTTTTTTCCCCAGCCACAAGATACGATGTTTTTGCCGAAACACCACTAAGGTTTTTACCACCGTTATTTTCAATGATAGCCTTTAATTCGTCGCGTGAGAAATGGTTAAATGTCCCACTAACAACAAATGACAGATCGTTGAACTTTTCCCCGCTTTTTTGCACTTCTTCACTTTTTAATTGCAGTCCGGCATTTTTTAAGCGTTGTATCAAAACTCTATTGTCTTCATCTTTAAAGTAATTAAGAACACTCTCTGCTACCTTCGGACCAATATCATCTATGGCAGTCAGTTCATCCAGGGACGCGGAAGCTAATTTGTCAATGGAGTTAAAGTTTTTACACAAAACTTTGGCTACCGTGGCACCAACATGTTTTATACCTAAGCCAAACAATACATTGGGGTAGGGTACGTTTTTAGATGCCTCAATACCGGCCAGTAGGTTCTGTGTTGACTTTTCCTGAAAACTAAAGATCTTCTTATTTTCATCATCACCGGTAACCCTGGTAAGTCCGTTCAATTTTTCAAAAGTCAGGTCGTAAATACCGCTAACATCTCCAATTAAATCTTTTTCAAACAAGAGATCAACAATTTGTTCTCCCATAGAATCAATATTTAAGGCTTTGCGGCTGACAAAATGCTCCACTTTCCCTTTTCGCTGAGGTGGACATTTTTTGTCGTTGGGACAAAAATGAGCAACTTCGCCTTCAGGACGAATCAATTGAGTGCCGCATTCGGGGCAGTGTGTGATGAATTTAATTTTAGCAGAAAGCGGATGCCTAGTACTTTCATCAGCGCGGGTGATTTTTGGAATAATCTCGCCTCCTTTTTCTACATAAACATAATCATTTTCATGAAGATTATGTAGTTCAATAATATCGGCATTATGCAATGAAGCCCTTTTTACGGTAGTACCTGCCAGTTGAATAGGTTCAAGATTGGCTACCGGTGTAATTTTACCCGTTCGCCCAACCTGATAACTAACCGATAATAATTGTGTGCGAGCTTCTTCTGCCTGAAATTTATAGGAGATGGCCCATCGTGGTGTTTTAGCCGTATTTCCCAATTCATTTTGTAGATTGATATCATTCACTTTTATAACAATACCATCAATTTCGAAAGGTAAATTAAAACGTTCTTTGTCCCAATAACTGATAAAATCATTGATTTGATCTAATGAGGTACATATTTTATAATAGGAGGGTATTTTAAATCCCCATAAACGTGCCATTTCAAGATTTTCTGAATGCTTAGTAGAGGGCAGGTTTTCTCCTAATAAATAGTATAAAAAACAATCCAATCCGCGTTTGGCAACATCTGCACTTTTTTTCATTTTTAATGAGCCTGCAGCAGCATTTCGGGCATTGGCAAAGGGTACTTCTCCTTCTTCCTCTCTTCTTTCGTTTATTTTTATAAACTCTTTGTTTGGAATAAATATTTCTCCTCTTACTTCAAGGTAATCAGGGTAATTTCCAGTTAGCTCTAGAGGGATGCTTTTTATTGTTTTTACATTCTGTGTAACATCATCTCCTTTTTCACCATCGCCTCTCGTTACGGCATGCACAAGTCTGCCTTTTTCATAGCTCAGACTGATTGATGTGCCATCATATTTTAATTCACAAACATACTCTATATCATGCCCAATTGCTTTGGATACTCTTTGGTGAAAATCAGCAATTTCTCCTTCATTATAAGTATTTCCCAGCGAAAGCATGGGATATTTATGAATGATCTGACTGAAATTGTTAGATATATCACTTCCTACTCTTTGTGTTGGGCTGTTTGGGTCGTTAAATTCAGGATATTGTAGTTCTAATTCAATCAATTCTCTCATCATCCGGTCATATTCAAAATCTGAAATCTCAGGTTGATGAAGGACGTAGTAATTGTAATTGTGTTTATTTAAAGTGTCACGTAATATCTTAATTGTGTGTTTGTTATGTTCTTTCATTGTTGTTTTTGTTTCAGAATACACCAAATGTAAAAGTACAATTTTGCATGAGACTAAAAAGAAATGTATTATTTTTTTAACTTAAAATAATTACTACTTTTGCCCACTATTGGTCTGGTATTAATAATTCATATTAATCATCAGGAAAAAAGGGAATGCCGTTAGAATCGGCAACAGTATCCGCTGCTGTAAGTTCCGATCTTGTTTGTTAAACAAGATAGTATGTTTTTTATCACTCAGCCACTGTTACCTGATGTCGCTAAAGCAAATTCAGGTGTTTGGGTTTTATGTTAGGCTTAAAGTCAGTATAAAATAAACACAGTCCGTCTGCGAGTAGCATTTGACGGATAAAATGGGAAGGCGATAAAAAATCGGGATAAGTCAGAAGACCTGCCAGTACATAATATATATTGTTCATGTTATTCGGAATAAATTACATGATACCGATTAAGACTATATTAAATAGCTGAGGTTGTATCCTTTCCAGTTTCACGAACATTACTTTTGAGTCATTATTTTAAGCAAATGAAACGAGCCATGAGAAAGCTATTCTCAAACAACTTGTCTCGATTTATCGGGAGGGGAATGACTTTGATAGCGAGTTTTATGTGGCCATTAAAAGAAAAATTATAGACACATGAAAAAGGTATTGTTGTGTGTGTTTGTTTTGTCTGTTTTTGGACAAAGGGTAATATTATGCCAGGATATTGCTAGAGACACTTTGCAGTTAGAGGAGGTAGATATAGTTAAAAGCCGAAAGGAATATTTGTCGGAAGGAGCTCAAAAAGAAACGCTAAGCAAGAGGCAGTTGGCTCAATTTTCCTTTCGTACTTTAGGTGAAGTATTGCAATATTCTACTTCCATAAATATAAAATCATATGGTTCTCCAGGAGCTTCGTCATCTATTTCGTTGAGAGGTTTAGGTGCTTCGCATACACAGGTTAACTGGAATGGTTTTCCGGTTAATTCAGTAACCCTGGGTTCTTCAGATATATCCAATATCCCTATATTATCAAACCAATCAGTAAGTATTATTCCTGGGGCCTCAGGTGTAAACTACGGGAGTGGTACTTTCGGTGGTGCATTAAATATTGATTATCATCCGGGTAATGAACCTACAACGAATATAGGCTCAGCCACGCTGTCGTATGGCTCAATGAATACCATTAAAGGAGCTGCTATTTATCAGGTTCAGCATTCAAAGTGGAGTCTCTCGGGTAGTATATGGGGAGATCAGTCTGACGGAGATTTTAAATATTTTGATGAGATTAAACAGGAGAGCTATAATAGGGAGAATGCTGATTATCAGCAGAAAGGATTTCAACAATACTTTAGCTTTAAGAATAGTAAATACTCAGAACTTAAAGGTGGTGTATGGGGACAAATAAAAGATCTAAATATTCCCAATATAGAAGGGTCATCACTCGAAAATTTTGAAAATCAGAAGGATTCTATATTGCGTATGTTCCTGCATTGGAAAAAGGTAATGAATACATCCGCTCTAAACCTAAAAACTGCCTGGTTTTATGCCGATCAGCATTATACAGATAAGGAAAGTGAAGATGCCGATAGTTTGCTTATTGATTCGCGGATTAAGAGTAAAAAATGGATGGTTGATGCGAGTTATAGAGTCTACCTATTTGAAAATATGACTTTTGACGCAGCTTGTGATTATAGTTATACCACTGCAGATGTGGCCTCCTATAATGGTAGCAAATATGATTATGCTCTGGCCTTGGTTACTGGATTAAAATATATGGTCAATAAGTTAAAGGTAAATGCAAGTCTGCGTAAAGATTGGGGTAAAAGTAGTAACTCTGATATTCTATTAAGTTTAGGAGCCAGCTATACCTTAAAAGAAGAATCCTGGTTTATAAGATCAGCCTATTCTCAGAAATTCAGGCGACCAACATTTAATGATATGTATTGGGATCCGGGTGGAGATCCTGACTTGAAGCAAGAGAAGGGATGGTCCTATGAATTGGGTAATGTATATGTTTTTAAAACAGATGAAGTAGGCGAGTTTAAATTGGATATTTCTACCTATTATGGTTATATAAATAACATGATTGTTTGGAGACCTGAAGGATCTACCTGGTATGCTAAAAATTACGAAGATGTATTAACCAGAGGTGTTGATGTAAAACTTTATTATAGTAAGTCGGTACAGGAATTAAATGTACACACTTCATATGCTTTATCCTATAATAAAGCTACCATTGAAGATACGGTGGATGATAGCGTAGAGCCTGGTCAATCTTTGTATTATGCTCCTGAATGGATAAGTTCTTTAAATGTAAATATAGATTATCATCATTTTTATTTGGATGTAAATTGGCGCTTAGTATCTGAACGTACCTATGATGATAATGGAAGCACACTTGACCCATATGCTTTAGTTAGCACCGATTTGTCGAAAGAGTTGTTTATGGGCAAGCAGAAAATAACATGTTCTTTGGGTGTTGATAATGTTTTTGCTGAACAGTACCAGATGGTACGTTCTTATCCAATGCCTGATCGTTTGTATCAAATTAAACTTAAGTATAAATTTTAATAAATAAATATAATTAATTATGAAAAAGGTTTTTAGCTTTCATTTTGTTGTTTTAGCCTTGCTGGCCCTTTCTTTTGTGTCATGTTCCAATGATGATGACGATATTTCAGAATATACTTCATTGGAGGGAGCTTTTGTAGTATGTCAAGGAGACTTTTACTCAAACAATGGCGTTGTTTCCTATTATGGCGAAGATGGTACCATTGATAAAGATATTTTCTCGTCGGTAAACGGAACAGCAATTGGAGATATTGTTCAGGATTTTGAAGTAGTTGATACTTTAGGTTTTATTGTAGTAAATAATTCTCAAAAAGTAGAAATTGTAGGTATGAACAATTTTAAATCGGTAGCAACCATCGATGATGATGATTTAACTTATCCAAGGTATGTTGTACAAGCCTCTGATAATACAGTATATATTTCAAATGGTGCCTATGATGGTCAGGTGTTTGTATATAATTTTGAGTCTTTTGAGATTGAGGATGAAATAACTGTGGGTAATGGACCTGAAATGATGGCGAAAGTGGGTACTAAAGTTTATGTGGCTAATTCGGGTGGTTGGACTACCGATAATACTATTTCTGTTATCGATGTTGAAACGGGAGAAGTGACAGAGACTATTACCGTAGGATATAGTCCCGTTACCCTAAAAGCGGATGATGAAGATAATATTTGGGTTTATTGTAAAGGTTCTTATGATGATTCATGGTCGTATACTTCAGCAGCAATTTATAAAATTAATACCTCCACGGATGAAATAGCTCAAAGCTATAGTTTGACAGGAACTGTAAGTTCTTATGGAAGTAATTTGTTAGCCATATCTTCCGATGGAGATGTATATTATACCTTGGATGGTACTTACAAAATGGGTATAGATGATACCGAGATACCAACAGAAAAATGGTCGGAGAGTATTTATTATGGTATAGATGTAGATCCTGAAACAGGTGAGGTTTATGGTTTGGATTCTAATAATAATCAGGTGGAAATATTAGATGCAACCGACGCTACGGTGAATAGTACCCTAAGCAGTACTTATTCCTATCCTCATATGGTTTATTTTAATTATTAATTAATGCTATAGTATATTTTGTTTTTTCAGAGACCCCTAGGGGTCTCTTTTAC
>JBFHKL010000130.1:0-11376 GCA_041595375.1 Saccharicrinis sp. | reverse complement strand
TGGAGAGGGAAGGCGCCTGTGCGCTTTATGACAGCCGGGTGATCACACGCTATCTGGATACGCATCTTGAGGCAGGCCTCTATCCGCAGGGCGCGCGGCTTTGGGATACGCTGACGCTGGAGGCGACGGCGGACGGCATTCTGGATGCGGCTATTTTGATGGTCTATGAAACGCGGGTCCGGCCCGAAGACAAACGGTTTGACGATTGGGTCGAGGGGCAATGGGCCAAGGTTGACCGCGCGCTTGATGCCTTGGAAAGCCGCTGGATGGCGCATCTGCACGGGCCGTTGGATATGGGGCAGATCGCGGTTGCCTGTGCGCTTGGCTATGTCGATTTCCGTCATGGGGCGCGCAACTGGCGCGAAGGGCGGCCCGCGCTTGCCAAATGGGAGGTCTGTTGGTTTTAAAAGTATCAAGCTGGTCCTCTACTGTCCAAATTAAAATCAGGTGATTGGGTATATCTGTAAAGTAAACATTTCCATGCGCATCCACGGCAGGACCTTCTGTAAACTTAAAACCGCCAGCCAATTTCTCCAATGCTGAAACTACAAATGATTCCGCTTGCGTTTCCTCTTTTTGAGCTTTCATTTCAGCTGATTGATTTACACAAGATAGAAGCACAAAAACAAATAAAAACAATGTGATATTTTTCATGGCGCTGTTATTTTTGGTTTATACTACGAAAAACAATCAATATAAGATAAATTGTTTATTTCATGTTAATCTCCACTCAGGTAATTCATGATATTTCATATGGTTAAATTTATTTTCAATGGTCAGTTAGCCTGTCCCGCGAAATGCGGGAGAACTCACGAATAAATTCAATCATTTTCCTGTGTACAAATTGAATTTGCATGCTCATTTCATCACGTCGGCAAAATACCATCTATGGGTATTAAAATTAGCAATAGGATTGTTATTAGCCAATTCATGAAGATATTTTGCACTCGCAACAAATTCTATAGCCCTCTCCTTACCATTTAAATCAAATGATTTTTCGATAAGCCCTCCATGTGATTGTATGCCATTATTTCCTAGTATCGCAGATAATACAAAACCAATTTGATCAGGTGCAATACGCTCTTTGATATCCTTTTTTACTTTTACTCATGTATATAGCCCTGGAAGCCTGGCACAAAAACAAACACTAAATAAGCCGCAACCCAATATTTAGTGTAAGTTGAGTTAAGCATTTGGTTTTTTACACCAGTTTTTTGTAAAGCCAGGCAATTTGATCATTTGATTCTTCTTTAACAAAAGAACCTTCAATATCTTTATATGTTTTATTTGTATAAATAAGCCTAGCGTTAAATCTATAGATTATTCCAGACCCTAAGGGTTCAGGATATTGTTTTATAATTTTAATATTTTCTACAGAGCTAATATTAGCATCGTAATCTTTTAAGGCCTTAATAATAATCAATTCACCCTCCTTTATTTTTTCTAGTGACATTTTAGTATTCATGTTGGCTCCTAATGAAATATTTGGTGTGACTTTAGGAAGGGAGTCGGTTTTATTTTCAAACAAAAATTTATATTCATAATACTCCCCTTTTTCATTGGGGTCACCCTCAATCGTCCATTCCCATTTTTCCACATCTGTAGTTTTTTTATAGCTTTCTGGAACGATATTAATTCGCCAAAGATTAGCATCGGTATAAACTTGTGGGTGTTTTTTTCTCATCTCAATTACTGTTCTTTCTTTTAGCTCATCCTGTGTTGGTTCTTGAGCGTATCCTAATAAAGGTAAACCAACAATAAAGAACATAATCATTAAATTCACTTTCATAAATAAATACATTTGTTTGTTTATTAATAACAAGGTTCTGCCAAACAAAACCTTTTTCGGTAAATATTCCTTGTTTAAAATAGAATAGCAAAAGCAATTCATAAACGCAGGCTATAAATTAATATTCGAATATATCCGCATTAACTCCTAACAAAACAATTCATGTGATTTTCGGGTGTTGATTACATAAACTAAACTCCCTAACGACCATCAACATCCATGAAAATTAGCTTTTGTTGGATCCAGCTTATCAATTAATATTCATATCATAATCAGGTTATTAACAAGCGCTATTTGCCCTTTGACATTTTATTCAAACTAAAATTTTTTAAATCAATTTCGTATGTTAGCGCATCATTACCATTGATAGGTCCTTGCGTAATATCAACATAATTATCGCTTTCATTCCATTCAAAGCTAACACATCGGGCATAATATTCAGCAGGTATGCGATATAATGCCCTTGGATTATTCATCTGCATTTTTGATGGAAATACTCCCTCAACTTTCAGATCAGGATATACACTTGTTTCAAAAAGAAAGATTTTACAATATGCAAAATCAGGTGTATTGTTCGATATTATATATACAACATAGTTGCCTTCAGGAGAATGTGAAATTTGCCCCTCTTGCATTTCAAACCTATCTCGATTAAAATAATTAATAATTTGAAGAGTTGCTACAGTAGCTATAACTATTAGCAGCGCTATAAATATTATCTTTTTCATATATTTTAGTTTCTTTTTGTAGCAGCATTATGGTTGGCACTATAAATAGCTTGGCATTTCACACTTTCTTATCAGTTAGCAGTAAACATAAACAACAGCCGAAAGATACACAAACCTTTTACTGCCAAATTATTTATGAGCACGTGTTATAAAACGCACCTTATTCATTTTTTACCCAGGGTCTTCACTTCTGTACTCCAATTTTACAATCAGGTTATTGTCGTTGTAGTAAAGTTTTAAATAATCAAATTCCCCAGCTCCAACAATATAAACGATATTCTCTTCCTGATTTTCATCTTTCAAAATTTCAAATCTATCCCACTCAGCTATTTTTTTCTTTAAATCAAAATCCATCTCATAGCTTGTTGGCTCTTTCTT
The DNA here is from genome assembly GCA_041595375.1 of Saccharicrinis sp. Lineage (GTDB taxonomy): Bacteria > Bacteroidota > Bacteroidia > Bacteroidales > Marinilabiliaceae > Saccharicrinis. The sequence goes on along the minus strand of JBFHKL010000130.1, from coordinate 8,481 downwards.
ATCACATGCCCAACCATCTCCGTCATTTTTCACATTCAGTTTAATAAGCGAATCAATCTGCGTATTTATTAAACTATCAACCTGCCCATCAGTGGAACCCTCACATCTGTTGTCCTCGTGATAAATAAGCATCAAATTTTTAGTAAAAAATGAACTCAATTTCTCTCCATTCTTAAGGCTCTTAATAAAGTTCAAAGCTCTCGAGTCAATTTGAACCTGCAAATCCGAAGTAGAATCATCAGAATCCTTTGAATCAGATACTGTATTTTCAATCTGACTTGTACTAATCGAATTTTCAGTCTTATGATCAATCGCGGTGTTGTTTGTTGAACTATTGCACGAAATCAAGAAAGTCATTAGGCCGAATAAAGTAATAATTCTTAGTTTTAATTTAATCATAGTAATACATATTAATTATCAATCATATTAGGTTTATCTTACTACTGCAGTTTCTCGGTATTTTTTTACAACTTGTTTATATCAGCACCCTAAAAGCCATTTCTGAAATATTGAATAGCCACAACTATTGGTATATAAATCGTTTATAAGGATTAAACGTGTAAGCATTCAGCTATAAAATAGGTTTTGCTTTTACGGGTGTGTGAATTAAATTACCCCTATGGGATAAACACTATTGCTATGGAGCAATAAATAGAATGCATAGGCTAAATGGTTTGCTTATTCATAGGCTGATAAAAATAATTTTATTTTACTAAACACTCTTTCTTTTTATCAATAAGATAACGTACACTAAGGTTTGTGATATACAGTATGGCGAATTTATGGCTTGATTACCTGTATAAACTAACCCATACTATTGCGTGAGCACAAAACCCGATGCCATCGTCAGCTTCCACCGTTTTTCATGACCATATATAGGTCTACCCTATTGTTATACTGCATATTGACTATTTATTCTTTGTTCTGGTTTATTACAAAATAGATATAGCATAATTAAAAAGAGCCACTCTAAAGGTTTCATAAAATAATAGGTAAGGTTTGAAAGTGATGGGGTATTAATTTTCCTCGACAAGTTATAGCCATATTTATCATATAAGCTACGAATTACTTGATGAAGTCTTGGCGAATATTCTTGTAATAATTCTTCGAAAGCATTTGCAATCTGCAACTGCCGATTTACAATAATAGGTAATCCATTTCTTTGACCAACTCTTATAGGTTTAACAACTTCCGGATTACCAGTAGCTGCCACAGTACAAAGATAATGACCTTTGTGATCTAATATGGGTGGATGGATCTGTTGAGATAGTTTCCATGTGGTGGTATCTGTAAAAATTTTAACAACAGAATCTACATCCTGACCAAAGAGTATTAAAACAATTGTCACAATAAGAAATACTGGAAATAAAAATAGCAAAATCCATATAGGGCTTTTACTCCTGGAGGCTAAAAAGGTATTTAAAAAATTCAAATATTTATTTTTGTAGTTTCTGTCAAGTGTTTCTTTGGCTTCTTGACGTAAAGTTTGAACCATTAAACAAGAACCTATTAACATACCAATTAATGGCGCAAACATAAATAAAACTTGTTCTGTCCGATGGTTGTTATAGCTTAATCCACTTGTATCATGTTCTGATATTTGGTACAAAATAACACTGTTAAATATTATACCCACAAGAATAAAAACTAAAGATATAACTAATGCCAATGGGGGTAGTTTTTTGCTCTTTACCCAAACCAATAACAGAGAAAAATTAAATGCTAAAAAATAAAATATTAAAGTGATGGAATGATCTATCGAAAACGGACTGTAGCACTCATTATCAACAGGGTCTATTGCCTTATAATAGGGGTTACTATGCGTTAACATGGCAAGTGCAAATAAACATAAAGATAGAACATAAGTTGTTCCAATGAATATCTCAAATGAGTTGGCATCTTTTTTTAATTGCTTTAATCCCTTCCATATTAAAAATAAAAAACACAACAATACGACTATGACAATAACTAAAAATTCCATAAAAATAATGTACTTAAATATGTATTTATGCCACAAATTATTTTGCGACACAAGGTCTGCTTTTTTTTATAAATACCGCGTGTTGTGTTCCGTTTACTCCTCACTCACATTATGTAATTTTACGACTTCTATATTTTTCAAAGACCCTTTTAATGTGTTTAAATCACCTTTTAAATCATATGTTTTGTCGTTTATAATCACCAAAACGCCAACCCTTTTATCACTCCCATTTTCTATGGTTTCATAGATTTGATAAATAACATCTCCATTACTAAACGTTAATTTGCTAGAGTTTTCGTTGATTTTAAAGTCTATATTTTTTTCATAACCTTGTATTGGAAATGAAAATTCAACTTGTCCATCTGGCTTCAGAAAAACATAGGTGAGTGTTTGATGATTATGTACAAGAACTTTTACTTCTTTATTGTTTTTTGCCATTTTGAATGAAAGGACTTCTGAAATGTCTTGGTCCGTATCAATGACTTTCTTTAGTACCCCATCAACTTTTTTAAAGTTAGTACCATCAAAAACAAAACTATAACAACAATTATAAGCAAATATTGAAAACTGATCTTCTGACCATTCTATCTGGTTCTTTTCACAACAACTACAATTTGAAGTCAAATCGTCAAGAATATAATCTACATTTATTATTTTTTTTATGGGGTCATAATAAACCCCGCCTTCCCAGCTTCTAGTAGCTATTGAATGGATAAACTCTTCTATAAAATGATCCTTTGTAAATGAAACTAAACGAACTGTTGAAGCAAAACAAAGCGAACAGAATCGCGTAGAACTGGTTAATACATATTTTACCCCTTCCGGGGTATTGAGTGTATAAATACCAGTATAACCATCAGACGAGAAGAAAGATTGAAATTCATTAGCCTGAGTGGAATCTTCAGGTACAAATTCGGAGTAATACATCATTGATATTTGAGAACGGTATGTTCCTCCTGTTTTTTCATCAAAAGAAAAGTTATATAGCTTTTTATCATCCGAAACAACAATAGACATTTCATCTGACGTTATTAGATTCTGAATATCCTTTTTTTGAAAATCAGGATGCTTAACTATTTGATTTAAATGACCTGTTATCCTTTTTTGCAGGTAGGAAATCATATACTGACTGAGTATGGAGTCCTTATTTGCGCTCAATGATTGGCCATAGTAAATATCAGTGTTGGCCTCAGCAATCAAGTCTTCTCTTTCTTTTTGTGCTAGATCAAAACTGGAAATTAAATGGTATTCACTATCAAAAGGAGAAAGTGTAGCATATTGATTCAGATAATGATTGGTTTCTTGAATAAGTTTATCGAAAGACGCATCTTCCTGACCTTGAAGCAGCATCGGAAATAAGCATATCAATACTAGTATTTGTTTCATTTGATTTTCTTTTATACTAATCAGTTATAGATGATAGCTCTCCTGAATTATAATAAGCTAACACATTACTCAAAGCATTTATAAATGAACTATTATAAACGTTTTTATCGCTGTGTCAGGTAATTACTAAAAATATATCTTTAATTTTTTATCTAAACTTTCCATTAGGCTATACAACTTGTCTCCTAAAATATCTTTTTGTATTCGTTTAGATTCTTTCTCCAAGGCTTGATAATGGCTTGTATTGCCTGAATAGGCAAAATCACAATCTCTAGACTTAATTTGTATCATCACCAATATAAAACCGATCAAAAATACAACAGTGGTATATTTTTTTAATTCAAAGCGAACAAAATTTGTAAATATCAAAAGACTCAAATTCAATATAATTACACCCGCTACAATTAAAAAAATATCATAATTATTCCACCACCATATATCACCACTCCCACCAATATAAGTCTTCAGAGGCCAAAAAAAAGCTATTCCTCCCCACGAAGAAGCAGGTGTCGGCATATCTTCAATGAGATGCATTAAAAACCCAAGAATAAATCCTATTAAAAGTAACTTCCTCTTCCCCACTACATCAAACATACTGTTGTCTGTCAAGCCTTCGCGCTTTCTATCTACCAAATAAAAGAAGGAGCCAATGACCCCAGCAATTAAAATAGCGGCTAAAGCGCTATGCAAGAATGCATGATGCGAATACCACAATTTTCCGGAATAAATATCTTTTCCATCCAAAGGTAAGTTACAAAAAGAGCCTATTGTTGAATCAAATCCAGACCATAAACTAATCGCATCAAAGTCTGGAAGCGCTCCGGCAAATCCAGAAAATAATAGAATACTCGCCTTATCTCGAAATCCGCGATTCGAGAAACCGGACACCACTGTGCCAATAGCTACTCCTGATAATGTATGTGTTAAAATATCCATGATGTACTTGCTTGGTATTTTTCTTAATAGGCACTTTTTAATGTAGATTTATACCAAAATTACCATAAGATTCGCATTATCATTTAATTGGTATTAATCCATTTTACTGGTCTATCTGCTTGCACAATAAAATGTACTCTATCCTTGGTTGAAACCCTTTAAAATTTTCGGTAAATATTTCTTATTTAGAGTAGAATAGCAAAAGCAATTTATAAACGCAGGGTATAAATTAATATTTGAATATATCCGCGGTAACTCCTGATAAACCAATTCATGTGATTTTCGGGTGTTTATTACTTAAACTAAACTCCCATAGCACCATCAGCGCCCATGAAATGTAGCTTTTGTTATTTTTTCATGGCTATTGATTTGGCAATTTCTGCAATTAGCTTTGATTGGCTTTCCTGAATCGAATCTCCATATATTATCCCTGTCAATAAAATATGGCCACCAATAAAGTCTGATTTAAGCACATAAAGTAATTGATTCCTATTCATTTCATTCACTGAGTGTAACTCATATATCAGCATCCTAATAGCAATCTCTAAAATAATGCTTATCCTAACATTGATAATGGTTTATAAGCGTTGAGGAGTAACTATTTAGTTATAAAACAAATTTTACTTACGGGTGTGTGGATAGAAATTACCCCAATGGGTTATAACAAACGGTAAAACTATGAAGAATAAATAGTATGCATAGCTTGAATGGTTTGCTTATTCATAGACTGATATGAATAGTCATATTTTACTAAACACCCTTTCTTTTTATCAACAAGATAGCGTGCTCTAGCGGCGATTAGTATAAAAATAGTAGCCGATTGCGTAGTACCTTCTGGTCAAAATACTCAAAAGCTGAAGCAAGCTACAACCTTTGTTTTCACTACTCTCACGGCTATTATTTTTATACATTCCTAAGCTTATATTATGTATTCGTTATTTTATGTTACTCATTAGTTATTTCAAGTTTAGCACTTGCTAATATATTATTTGAAGCTGCACCTACTAGTATTTCAAACTGACCAGGTTCTACCTTCCAATCTTCAGTATCTGCATCCCAAAAGGCAAAATCTCTGCTGGTTAACGTAAAATAAACAGTCTGCTTATCTCCTGCAGCTATAACCACCTTTTTAAAATCTTTTAGCTCTTTTAACGGGCGTTCAACCGATGATTCAACATCGCGCACATATACCTGAACAACTTCTTTACCATCAACGGATCCAATGTTTTCTATATCTATTTTTAAGTTCAGGTTTTCGCCCGCTCCAATCGAATTTTTTTCTAATAGTAAGTTACTGTATTCATAGCTTGTGTACGACAAGCCAAAACCAAAAGCATATAGCGGCTCAATTTCTTTGCTTTCGTACCAACGATAACCCACAAATACACCTTCGTCATACTTCACATCGCTTATTGGGTCAATAATTCTATGATCTTGATCCCAACCGGTATACAATTCTTTACCTTCTGGTATGTAACCATACCCTGGTGAATCTTCAAATTTTTTCTCAATGGTAATAGGTAATTTAGCAGATGGATTAGTTATACCAGCTACAATTTCGGCAAAACCTTTAAAACCTATTTGACCTGGATACCAACTGTAAAGTAATCCAGCAATATCATCATTCCAAGCAGTCATATTCATACCACTACCTGAGCTAACGGATACAATCGTGTTTTTATTTAATAAAGCAATATGTTTAATCTCTGAATTAATTTCCTCAGGAAAATCAAATGATTTATCCCATCCTTCAGAATCAAATGTTCCAGTGCTATAAATCACATGACTAGCTGTTTCCAAGTCTTCGTCAGTTGGATTTTCAATGTAAGTTACTTGATCACCATAAATATCTTTCAGAGCTGTTAGCATCGTAATATGGTCGTATCCAACAACCTCCGCAGCACCTCCTCCATGGGGTATTTTATCAGCATATTCACCAGTCAATAAAATCGAGATTTCACCAGTTTGATCAATAGGTAAAACATTGTTATTTTTAAGCAATACCACACTCTCTCTTCCTGTCTGTAAGGCTACTTCTACGTGTTGGTCGAAGTTCTCAAAATAAGTAGAATCTTTTATCGGGCGCTCAAGCAGTCCCATGGCAATTTCTGTTGTAAGAATATTGGTAACCATCCTGTTGATATCTTCCTCTTGTACTTTTCCTGCTTCGAGAAGCGATTTGGCAGTAAAACGTAAAAAATATTCATCTTTCCTCATGTAATCTGGAAATTCAGCTCTTGGTTCCCCAGGCATATCTAGATCAAGTCCTGATTTTATTACTTTTTCAGCATCATATACCGACCACCAATCACTCATCACCAACCATTTAAAACCTAAATCCTCGCGTAAAAGACCTGTTATCACATCTTTGTTTTGTCCGGCATACTCTCCATTTACTAAATTATAAGACGTCATAACAGCCATAGCGCCTGCATCAACACCAGCTTCAAATGCTGGTAAATAAATCTCGTGTAATGTTCTTTTATCAACTACTGAATTCGATGTTCTTCTTTTATAGTCCGTATTGTTGGCGACAAAGTGTTTTAAAGTAGCCATAGTTCCTGTGCTTTGCATTCCAACCACATAATTCTCTATCATTCGAGCAGCCAGATAAGGATCTTCTCCAAAGTACTCGAAGTTTCTACCATTTTGTGAGATCCGGTAAATATTCATTCCAGGTCCAAGTAACACTGCAATTTCACCAGCTCTACACTCTTCACCAATCGATTTCGCATAATTACCTGCCAGCTCCTTATTCCAGGTACTTGCTAAGGCTATTGGGCTTGGGAAAGCAACCGATTTTTCAAGCTGATCGTCTAAGTGAGAACGTATGTTAACTCCCTGCGTGGCATCTGAGAGATACATGGCTGGCACATTAAATTTTTCAAATCCTTTTGTAAAGAATACGTTATAACCACCGATCATTGATATTTTTTCGTCAATGGTCATCTGATCTAGAATTTTTATTGCCTGTGCTTTTGCATCATTATAGGCAATAGGAGGTTGAAATGGTTGAAACATGGTATCTGTCTTAAATTCTTGGTCAGTAGGCTCGCTACATGCACCAAACAAAATAAATACTAAAAGTAAGGGAATTACATTTTTCATAAACGACAATAATTGAAAGGTTAATAATAAATGACTTGCAATATATCAAAAAACAGTGAACAAAAAAACAGTGCAAAAAGCACTATTTATCAAAGTTTTATGCACCCTTAAGTAAGAATTATTTACTCAATATTTTGGAATGATACGCAACTAATCTATAACCACACCATTTGACAGTAAGTGTAACATGATGCCGGGTACTTGTTTTTAGTGGTAGTGATTAATAATATGATAAGCTTTTGTCTTCATCCGTATATATCAAATTTAATATAATTGACTCCTTATAGCTTCTGCCATGCCTTCGATAAATGTCAAATTGAATATCCCTTACAGCTCTCAAAACAATCCTTCTACATTTTCTAAATAGCACGGTATAAGTAAACATTTCCCATTTTGTTTCGCCTGTCGTAGCAAATTTAACTTTAGAAATCTTGCCACGTTTTCCAATTATAAATTCATAGGAATCATCACAGAATTCGTCCGAAATTTCTACCCAATCAATATTCGTAGATAAAAAGTGCAAAAGCGTGTCTTGAGTTAATTGATAATCAAACCTAGTAATGCTATTAGGAGTCGACTTTATATTAGATATGTTCTTCTTTTTTTTAGTTTTCCTTTCTTAAAAAGATATTCAATTTCATATTTGCATACGTTCCAATATGGATTATTATTCAATCTTTCCCCATCTGGGATAAATAATTTTTCCTTGAACCAGTAGGCAAAAACAACTCCATTTTTATAATGCTTTCCAAAACCTAGTTCTAATATTTTCCTATCAACCCCAACGTCAATTAAAAACAAACTGTCATTATGAATTTTCCAAGTAGCTTGATAACCGCGAACTGTGTATAATGAAATATCGTTTTTTCGAAGTTCTATTGAGAGTGGGTTTGATTTATTCTTTTCAATAAAGCTTTCTAGTGGATAATGATTTAATAATATTGTGTCATTATTAATAATAAATCTGTCGCCAAATTGTGGACTTGCAAAAACAACAATTGGAGTTAATAGAAAAAGTACAATAATTATATTTTTCATGCTTTGATTTTACCTTAGTTCACAACCATAAT
>JBFHKL010000129.1:0-11431 GCA_041595375.1 Saccharicrinis sp. | reverse complement strand
TTTTAATGTAGTTGTGATATTTTGTTGTCCTACTACTGAAACAAAAGTAGAAGGACGGTATTTACGGGCTGAAACAATATAATCCATGTATGTTTTTTTTGCTGATGACAAATATAAAATTTAAAAGCGGGCATTCATATAATAGCCCATAAAAAAGTGAAAGCTAATCCTTATTTATCCAAGTAACCAAAACAGCAAATATACATCTGCAAATAAGACAATCGTCTATTTATTAAATCTCAAATGATAATCCTGATCCCAATCAATAAAACCACTAACATCTGTTTCGTTATCCGATAAGCTAAAACCTTTTAGTGTACCTGTTTTTCCTTTTAAAATCAGAGCTTCCATATGCATCTTTGTAAGTTTCTTTTTTAGAAACTCGAAAGGGATCAACACATTACAACCATTTTTGTAATTGGAACATCCCCAGGCTGTTTTTCCCTCTAAAATTTTACCTGTTTTACACTTGGGGCATAACAACTCCTTCTTCTCCTCCTGCTGTAATCGTAATTCAAAATTATCATCAAAACTCAAATAACCATTTACCTTAGTCTCTTGTAAAGAAAAACCTTTGATCATAGGAGTTTTGCCTTTTTTAATCAAGGCTTCCACCTGTTTATTACTCAATTTTTTACCCAGAAACTCAAAGGGGATTAAGGTTTTACATCCCGTAGCATAGGCAGAACACCCCCAGGCTGTTTTACCTTTTATCATATTTCCATTGCCACATCTGGGACATTTAAGTTCTTTAGACTTGGTTTCTTTTGCTGGTAATTTGGGTTTTGTCTCTGTTTTCTCCACTTCCTCAATAATAATCCTTCCTTTAGAAAAATCATTTTTAACCTGAAAAACCAAATCCGAAACCATCTGCTTCAGCTCTGCCATAAAGTCTTTAGCCTGATACTCTCCGGTTTCAATCTGACGAAGTTTTTTCTCCCATATACCTGTTAGCTCTGCTGACTTAAGCAAATCATCAGAAATAAATTCCATAAGTTTAATTCCCATGGCAGTAGGCAGCACATTTTTACGAACATTATAGATATATTTTCGTTTGTAGAGTGTTTCTATAATATTTGCTCTTGTGGATGGTCGTCCAATTCCATTTTCCTTCATCACCTCGCGCAGCTCCTCGTCATCCACCTGTTTACCCGCAGTTTCCATTGCTCGCAATAAAGTAGCTTCTGTATAATATTTCGGCGGTTGCGTTTCTTTTTCCTGAAAATCAGGTTCATGAGGTCCGCTTTCTCCTTTAACAAATTCGGGTAATATTTTATCTTCCGTATCTTTTTTTCCTGCCATGGATTTATAAACCACACGCCAGTTGTCTTTAATCACCTGCTTACCTGAAGTTTTAAATTGAATATCTTCCACCTTACCAAGAATTGTGGTAGTTGAAATTTGACAATCAGGATAAAAATTAGCAATAAATCGTCGTGTTATTGTATCATAAATCAACTTTTCATTCCTCGATAAACTCTCCGATGCTGTTATTCCTGTTGGGATAATAGCATGGTGATCGGTCACTTTTTTATCATCAAATACCTTCTTCGACTTACGTATTTTACTTTGTAATAAAGGCGTTACAAGTTCTTGATATTGCGTTAGGCCCTTTAATATACCACCAATTTTAGGGTAAATATCATTACTTAAATAGGTCGTATCCACACGTGGATAAGTGGTTAATTTTTTCTCGTATAATGACTGAATACCCTTTAGAGTTTCATCGGCCGACAAGGCAAATTTACGGTTACACTCTACCTGTAACGAAGTCAGGTCAAACAAACGCGGAGGAGCTTCCTTACCCGGTTTACGGTTAAAATCGACCACTTCAAAAGGCTTATCCTTTATTTTTTCAAGAGCTGAACTACCGTCCTCTTTACTTGAGTATTTCCCTTGCGAGGAATTAAATGTCACCTCTTTATAGACCGTTTTTAATTCCCAATATGGCTCTGGTACGAAGTTTTCAATATCAAGAAAACGATTCACAATCAATGAAAGAGTAGGTGTTTGCACTCGACCTACGGAAAGCACAGTACCGGGTTGACTATACTTAATAGTATATAAACGAGTAGCATTTATACCCAACAGCCAATCGCCAATAGCACGTGAACTACCTGCTGCATACAGCGCATCGAATTTAGCATTGTCATACAGTTTTTGAAAGCCTTCACGAATAGCCTCTTCCGTCAGCGAGGAGATCCATAGTCGTTTCATTTTCACCTTACAACCTGCCTTTTGCAAAACCCAACGTTGTATCACCTCCCCCTCCTGTCCTGCATCACCACAGTTAATAACTTCCGTAGCAGACTGCACTAATCTTTCTATCACTCCAAACTGTTTTTCAACCCCTTTATTTTGAATAAGTTTAATCCCAAACTGCGAAGGTATAACGGGCAAGGTTCCTAGGCTCCACCTTTTCCATTCTGGCAAATAATCATGAGGCTCCTTTAGGGTACAGAGATGCCCAAAAGTCCAGGTGACCTGATAGTTATTCCCTTCATAATAACCATCTTTTCTATTGTTGGCTCCAACAACTTTTGCTATTTCTCCAGCAACACTGGGTTTCTCGGCTATACAAACGCGCATTATTGAGTAATAAAATTTGTGTGTAAGCACGAAGATAATATTTCTATCGCTAATTTGGAAAGATGTAGTCAACACCTTTGACATAAGTAGATAAGTAAAATGGTATAATGACCAAATGCTTGCTGATAATCAAGCTTATATTACCTTAACGAAACCTTAAAAAATAAAATAAAGTTATAGAAAGAATACGCCAAAAAACTGGTTTAGAACATTTTTTGAGCTAATATTGTTAGTAAGGAAAATGATCATTGATAAAACTAAAGATATGATTGAAGAATTTAAAGAAATAGACGAATTAATCGAGGCCTTTACCAATGAATTTGAAGAATTGATTTTTAGCCTGATTATTAAAGAGTATCCATATTTAAAAAGAACGGATCAATTAGATATCATTTTATTTAATTATGCGACAGAAACTTTTAATGTTTGCGATTCAATTATTGATAAGGACTTTAACTATTCACAAAACCGAAAAGATTTAGAGTTAGAATTTGTAAACAGATCACTAAATAAATTAGTGACTCATCATAAAGATTCTGTATTTATTCAGTCTATTCATCATGCAGCTAAACAAAAAATTGTTAAATATTTCCCTGACCTAATGCGCTTGTCTTCGGTAGGTTATTTAATGATGGAGAGATATACAAAAATGATGAATATTGGCTTTTGCGTATCTTTAGACAATATTCTTTCCGGCAATTTTAAGGAAGAACCAACCGTACAATAAAACTCGTTTATCAGTCATATCTTTAATTTATCCCTTTTGTATTGATGTAATTACTATTTTTGCGCTAAATAGTAATGTATTATATATGAAACTAAATAAACTTACTCCAGAATTGGCTTCAGGAATAATAAATGCCGGTTTTGATCAGGAGCCCAGAGAAATTCAAAATGCTTTTATTCCTAAAATAAAATCGGGAGCCGATATTTTTATGATTTCTCCCGAAGGATCTGGAAAAACTACCGCTTTAGTTATTGGAGTTATTCAACAACTAAAACAAGAGTTTGAAGAAGCTCCTCGATCTATTATTGTCACCTCGAGTCGCGATAAAGCTTTTGAGATGGAAGAACAATTTAAACTATTAGGCAAAAAAACCAGTCTAAGAACATTTGTAGCCTTTGATCAAGGCATTATACAATACCAAAAAGATGAGATCTATGATGGGCTGGATATTTTAATCTGTACACCAAAGCGCTTAACTGAATTAATGAATATCAATGGCGTACCCTTAACTAAAATTAATTTAATAGTTATTGATGAAGCCGATGAAGTAATGGCTAGTTCTTACCATCCGGTTATTTATCGTATTGGTGATGGGGTTAAAAAAGCACAGTTTATTGTGTCTTCAAAAAGCTGGCACCAGCGTTTCGACACTATAGATGAAAATCTAATGAAAAACCCTGTATCTATATAATCCAATAACTCATTTTAGCTGTTAGCCACTAACCATCAGAATACAAGCCTATTTTCGCATAAAGATTTAAGCTAACCAATAGAAAGATCTATCACATTTGAATTTAATTCATAAGAACAAGATCCATAGGCTAACAGCTATTTTTTTAAAATATTAAGCCCTCGAGTAAGCAGTAGCTCTGGGCTTTCACCCTTTACCTGAAAACAAATTCTAAAGATTTATTCAAAGCAAAAAACTATAGTTAAGCTGTTACTTAGTTATATAAAGAATAAATTGAATAGTTATGAAAACAAATGATTGATATCTTCCGTTTTTAAAGTCTTCATAATATTCTCGTCGGTTTGAACTATATCTCCGGCAATTTTCTTCTTTTTCTTTTGCAGGTTCAGAATTTTTTCCTCCACAGTATCCTTACAAATCATTCGATAAGCAAATACCTTTTTTTCTTGGCCAATACGATAACATCTGTCAATAGCTTGATTTTCCACAGCTGGATTCCACCATGGATCAAGAATATATACATAATCTGCAGCTGTCAGATTCAGTCCTGTACCTCCAGCTTTGAGGCTAATTAAGAAAACACGCAATCGATCATCTTCCTGAAAATGTGTTACTGACCTTTCACGTTGAAATGTGGTACTCTTTCCATCCAGATACTCAAAATCAATGTTTCTTTTAATCAATTCAGCTTTAACCAGACCTAACATTTTAACAAACTGCGAGAAAATCAATATTTTATGATTAGCTGTTTTACTGGTAATATGCTGTACTATTTCTTTTATCTTAACAGACTCAGTAGAATCGATATTATCATCATTTAACAGAACCGGTGAATCACAAATCTGGCGTAAACGAGTAAGAGCCTCGAGCACCATCATTTTTGACTTACCAACGCCATCTTCTTCTATCTTTCCCAACAATTGATTTTTAAATTCATTTCTGTAGGCATCATATATCTTACGCTGTTCAGTATCCATCTCACAATAAATCACATCCTCTGTTTTGGAAGGAAGTTCACTAGCCACGCGTTCTTTTGTTCTTCGCAGTATAAAGGGGTTGATTAATCGTTGAAGCTCCGCTGCAATATTCTCATCCCCTTCTTTATCAATCATATTCGAGAAGTTTTGTTTAAAGGCAGTAACTCCTCCAAAAAATCCCTTATTCACAAAGCTCATTTGTGCATATAAGTCGAATGTACTATTTTCAATAGGCGTACCGGAAAGAGCGATTCGGTTATTGGCCTGAATCAGGTTAGCTGCCTTAAAACGTCGCGAAGCTGGATTTTTTATGGCTTGACTTTCATCAAGAATAAGGTAATTAAATCTATAGTTATGTAAAAACTCAATATCCCGTAACAATACACCATAGGTTGTAAATACCAGATGGTAATCACCGAACAGATCGGCACTTTTTGTCCGGTTAACTCCGTAATGATAATAGGCTTTTAGTTTAGGGGCAAATTTTTCTATTTCCTTTTCCCAGTTAAAAAGTAAGGTAGTAGGAACGACAATTAAGTTTGGACTACTATTTTTACCAATGGCGTGCTGAATAAAAGTAAGAATTTGTAGAGTTTTACCCAGTCCCATATCATCGGCCAGTATTCCCCCCCAGCCCATTTCATCCAAAAAGTTCAACCAATTTAATCCTTCCTTCTGATAGGGGCGCAATTCGGCTTTAATTTCTTGAGGAACCACTGTTTCTGAAATCTCAGAAAACTGAGCTAACCGTTGTCTCTTTTCTGTCACCTCCCTTATTATTTCACCATCATCAATATCATCAAACAGCTCATCTATAATTGAAAAGCGCATTTTTGAAACAGATAATTTATCCCCTTTTACTTCGCCATGTCTAAAATATTTTTCGAGCTTATAAAACCATTCATTGGGTAACAATCCCACACTACCATCACTAAGTTGAATATATTTTTGCTTATTTAAAACAGCCTTTTTAATATCTTTTAATGCGATATGAATATTTCCAAAGCTCACCTGCACATCCACTTCAAACCAGTCCTCACCACTGGATACAGATGTACTGACTTTACCCTGATAAGGAGAATATTTAAAATTCTTAAGCTCCTTTAAACCAAACACTTCAACTTCCTGATTTTGCATCTGTTCAAAGAACTTATAAAACCACATATCGGAAGTAAAATCATCATAGTGCAGATAAAATTGTTTATCATCGAGCTGATCTTCAAAATAAGGATGTAAAGCGGCAATCGTATTTAAGAAATCTTCTTCTAAATCAAAATTACGGACATATTCGCGTACACCATCATCTTTCTGCACCAATACATTCCCATTATGATTAAGCATAACAGAAACCCCGTGATGATATTCTACCTGAGGGGTAATAATCAAATAATCGTACTGTTCAGACAAGTAAACCTGTTTTGATCTAAAATCAAGTTCAACAGAATCGGGTTTTTCCAATCCTTTACCAAAATCAATTTCAAAATTTTTTGACAATGGCAATACCACCTCTTTTAGAAATTGCTTTTTATATTCTTTTACCATTTTAACATCCTGCTTCCACTGAGCAATATGTTTGCCTACGGCATAATTTTGTGCTACAAAAATCTTATCATTAAGCGAGTATATATACTGACTTTTAGAGTATTCATCAAGTAATGAGGGGGCATAAAACTGATCTTCAATAAAAACATTAAGTTTTAGTCCAATAAAAGGATCTTCTTCATAAAGTTCAAAGTTTACTTTAACGGGAGAATTACTCACTTCTATTTTCTGAAGATCGCTCTTCCTTATTTTATACTCTCTGGATTCGCGCTTATATACATATTTTTCATTGGCTAACAGATGTATGACCTGCCTTTTTTGGTTGAATTCCTTTTTATCCGAGAGGCCTTCATTAATATTTTTTATTCCTTCGAGAATTCTTCTTTGATTTTCAGAGATAACAACCTTATAAAAAGGATCCGAAGGATTATACTCATCAAAATGAGATACCAGTTGCATTCTGGTTTTATTAGGCTTACCTATTAATGCTACAAATTCGATGGAAATATCGTTATCGTAAAACACATAGTCCTCATGATCAATTGATTTAGGTTTTTTATAATCTATTAAAAAGCCCAGAGCACGCTCCTCTGTAGTTCTTGGAATATTAGACAATTCAACAGCATCAGAATTAAGCTCATGAACAAATTCCACAAAAGGAATTTTAGCCGAAGAATCTACTGGTAAAATACCTCCCTGATCTTCTTTAAAATCTATATAAAGGCCTTTTTTCTCATTAAAAGCATGAAAAAAGTATTGGTTAAAATCATCATTCTCGTCAAAACCATGGTTTTTTAATGCCTCCTTCTCTAATTTTTGTAAGCCCTCATTAAATACTATTGCCAGCAAATCCGGTGTTTTCGACTGCGCAATAGATCTTAAGGCAAGCGCTTCCCAGCGGTTTAGTTTAGGAGTTCCGGTACTTTTATCACCCGATATATAAACCGAATTATTTTTATATCTGAAAATTACTGAGCTAAGAGTATCAAACTCTTTAAACTCAAAACATATTTTGTCTTTTTCTATCCTTGTATCAACTAATTTTATTGCACGATTATAATACAACACATCATTAACAATACTATTAGAAGCATGATCTTTTATATCGTCTTCGGTAATTAGGCGGTAGTTTTCTAATTTAAAACCCAAACCAGTGCGCAGCAAAGGTTTATTCTCCTGATTAGTATGCTGTAATTGCGTAGATGCAGCATCACCTGCATCTGCAATAAACAATAAACAAGCTACAGTGTGTTTACAAATAGATCCCCAGTCAAAAGGACAAGTGCAGCTTGAATTTAAATCTCTCTTATTCAAATCCCTGATAATCACAGAATACTTCTTTGACCCCTCTACACTAAAATGCCAAGCATCAGATGCATCATTTTTATAGGAAAGATTTACTTTACCATTATTATAGATATCCTTCCCTTTCCCAATAACCTTATCCGATGCTCTAAATTTAATATATCTCTCGATGTATTCCTTTTTATCTGTGATGGACATAATGTTGCATTGATTTTAAAATAGCTTGCAAAGATAAAAAGAGCTTTCCTACCTAAAAAATTTACGACTCAATAGTGTTACATTTTTTTTGATATGTAAACAAAATAAGCAAAAACACAAAGTTTATTAATGATTATTCCATCAACAATCTTTTCGCACTAACTCTTTCGAGAGCCTGTGCAATTTCTTCGGAGACACCAAGTTTACCATGAATAAGTGAAGTTGTTGTTATAACCCCCTTTAAACAAATTTTATTATCAGATAAACGATATATATCCTGATAAAAAATATATTTCACTCCTTTGTGTTCTGTTCTTAATCTGACCACAAATTTATCGTTACTACGTAAAGGTAATTTATAGGATAAATCTGCTCTAGCAACAACCGCCATAACCCCTTTTTCAAATAATTCAGTAAAATTTAATCCTATTTCATTTAAAAACTCGTGACGCGTATGCTCCAGATAGTTTTGATATACTGAATTATTCACCACACCTTGCAAATCACATTCGTAATCTCGTACTTTAAATTCTAATTCGTAATCGTATAAAAGTGCCATTTTCTTTTGTTTTGGTATCGGGAAATACAAAGCTTTGACCAAAGTTTACCCAAACATCAGGTTAAACAATGATTAATTTATTTTTTCCTTAATTAGCTCAACAAATTTATCTATATCTTCCTCCTGTGTATCAAAAGATGTCATCCATCGCACTTCAGAACGATCTTCATCCCATACATAAAAGAAAAATTCCTTTTGTAATGGCTCTATAATTTCCTTAGGAATAATAGCAAACACCCCGTTACTATCCACTTTTTGAGTTATTTGAACCCCTTTGATAGTTTCTAATTTTTGGGCTAATTTTTGCGCCATTTTATTGGCATGATGAGCATTTTTCAACCATAAATCATTGCTTAGGATAGCCAAAAACTGAGCCGCGGTAAATCTCATTTTAGAGTGAAGCTGAGCGGATTGTTTACGGATATATTTTACAGCATCGGTATTTTGATTAAAGAACAGAACAGCTTCACCAAACATTAATCCATTTTTTGTACCTCCAAAGGACAACACATCCACACCTGCATCTGCAGTCATCTCTTTTAAGCCACACCCTAAGGCTGCAGCAGCATTAGCCAATCTGGCGCCATCCATATGTAAATACATCTGATGCTGATGAGCAAAATCAGCTATTTCTTTAATTTCCTCAATAGAGTATATGGTTCCCAACTCAGTTGCCTGAGTAATACTTATCATTTTAGGTTGTGCATGATGCTCAAAACCAAAACCATGCATGTAAGTTTTAATACCACCAATAGTCAGCTTACCATCTGTTGTTGAAACAGGCAATAATTTACAAGCGCAAAATTTTTCAGGTGCACCGCACTCATCCACATTAATATGAGCTGTATTTGGACAAATAACTGCATGGTAGGATTGCGTTAAAGCCTGAATAGCAATTACATTAGCTCCTGTTCCATTATAAACAAAAAACACATCTGTTTGATTACCAAAAATCTCTCTGAATTTTGCGATAGCCCGCTTGGTCAGATCATCATCTCCATACCCAACCGCATGGCCGGTATTAGCACTTTCAATAGCTTTAAGTATATCTGGATGAACCCCAGCATTATTATCACTTGCAAATCCTCGTATATATGACATCTTAATAAAATTTGACTACGAATTTGCAAAGATTATTTGAATAAAAAGAAGCCGAGCATGATTTTTATACAAACAGAATTTTTAGTTTACTTACCTTCTATCCAGTTAGTAATTTCACTATCATCTGGTTTAGTTCCTGGCTTAATGACTTTTACCAGCTTTCCCTCTTCATCAATAAGATATTTCTGAAAATTCCATTTCACATTGCTATCGGCAAAACTATTTTTTTCTTTTTGTGTTAACCATTGATAGATAGGAGCCATATCTTTGCCTTTTACAGATATTTTTGCCATCAAAGGGAAAGACACTCCATAGTTTTTGGTACAAAACTCTCTTATTTCATCTGCACTACCGGGTTCCTGCTTTAAAAAATTATTAGCCGGAAAGCCCAGGATAACAAAACTATCGCCTCCATACTTTTTATATACAGCTTCCAACTGCTCATATTGCGGTGTTAATCCACATTTAGAGGCTGTATTTACTATCATCACTTTTTTCCCTTTCAACTGACTAAAATTAAATTCATCTCCTTCAAGAGTTTTAACAGTATAATCGTAAAAGTTATTTTGTGCTGCTGCATTTAGCCAGCAACCAGCTAATATCAAAAGAAAGAATAATGCTTTTTTCATAGGTTTAAATTTATTTCCATTTGTCATATGTAACACCCCAATTGCAATCACACTCCTGTTTATAAGGCCTTTTATATAGATATTGTGCGTTACAAATATTTTTATTTAATACCTACAAAACACCACAACAACAAATAAGTTCTAACAAGAAAAAATACCGTCTTCTAAAAAACTAACACAAAAAAAAAGGAATCTGATCAGATTCCTTTTTTCACTCTATATATTTTATATCATAGACTTTCTATTCCATGCAAGTCTCAATACTTTCTGCCTGAGCAACAACCTGCTTATATTCTTCAGCAGATAAATCATTAAAGAAATAGTTAACCGGATTTACTGCCTCACCATGAACATGTACTTCGTAATGCAAATGAGGTCCTGCAGAAAGTCCAGTATCGCCAACATAACCAATAACATCACCCCTTTTAACTTTATCTCCTTTTTTTACATTAAATTTAATCATATGAGCATATAAAGTTGCTATACCATAACCATGGTCAACCTCAACTACATTTCCAAAACTACTTGAAAAATGAGCTACAGAAACAACACCATCGGCCGAAGCAAATATTTTAGTACCCTCAGATGCTACAAAATCAATTCCTTTATGCATGCGCCACACCTGTAAAATAGGATGAAAACGTTTACTAAAACCCGATCCAATATAATGCAAATCCCAATTAGCAATAGGAATAATAGCAGGTAAATGTTGAATACGGTCAAAGTTTAAGGAGGCCTTTTTAAAGAGTTCATTGTAGGAAGCTCTTTGTACATTTATCTTTGCGACCAGATTATCAAGCTTTTTATAAGCATCAATTAAATCTTTGGGGTTATTTGAAGCAATCATTTCCTCATAGGCATCCACCCCTCCTGTACCAGCCTGTCGTAATGAAGCCGACAGCGGTTCACTGCCTAACACTGTGCGATACACACTGTCATCCATTACTTCGAGTTCCTTTAAAACACCATCTATTTCATTTAATCGCTCAACAAAAACCGTTTGACGCTTTTTCATGTCACTAATTTTTTGAGCCTGTATTTTTTCTGTTGGTGTAGACCATGCAACAGCCGAGATAGCATAGAACGCAACTCCCATTAATGTTCCTACAGAAA
>JBFHKL010000128.1:0-11437 GCA_041595375.1 Saccharicrinis sp. | reverse complement strand
TTATTACTGGCAGCATCCTGAATAACAGCAGGTACCAAACCATTTCCTAATTTATCAAAATCTATTTTCATTTTATTTCTATATCAATATAAAAGCATCTGGTATCGGAACATACAGTATTTTCGCATCATCAGCAATGTAAACATAGTCCTTCAAACCTTCTGCTTCAGTATATAATTTAATTACAATCTAACATTAATGCCCTCATGATACAAATAGTCCTTTAGATCAGGAATGGCAATTTCTTTATAATGAAAAATACTTGCGGCTAGGCCGGCATCAGCTTTCCCTAAGGTAAATACCTCTTTAAAATGTTCCATATTGCCTGCTCCTCCACTGGCAATAATCGGAATAGACAGTTCGGTAGACATTTTAGCTAAAGCCTGGTTGGCAAATCCTTGCTTTACACCATCATGATCCATGGATGTAAACAATATTTCGCCGGCTCCTCTTTCTTCGGCCTCTTTAGCCCATGGGAAAAGCCTCTTTTCGGTAGGAATACGGCCTCCATTCACGGTCACAATCCATTCATCATCCTCAAAATGCTTGGCATCGATAGCCACCACAACAAACTGACTCCCAAAGTTCTTAGCCATATCGTTTATCAGTTGAGGGTTACGCACTGCCGAGGAGTTAATACTTATTTTATCGGCTCCTGCATTTAACAGCGCCTCTGCATCACTTAGCTCGCTTATACCGCCGCCTACGGTAAACGGAATATGAATGTGCTGAGCTATTCTTTTCACTAAATCAACAAATGTCTTTCTTCCTTCATGACTTGCCGTGATATCGAGAAAAACTAATTCATCGGCTCCCTGTTGTGCATACAAAGCCCCCAGTTCTACCGGATCACCAACCTCTTTAATCCCTACAAACTTGATTCCTTTTACAGTCATCCCGTTTTTTATATCCAGACATGGTATAATTCTTTTTGCGAGCATAATTATGCGTATTTATCAAGTTGTTTTAAGTCAATTTTACCTTCATAAATGGCTTTACCTGTAATTACAGCAGGTACATTCGCCTCTATCAGCCTATCAATATCACAAGCACTACTCACTCCACCACTGGCCACCAAATATAAATCAGGAAACTCCTTTAATATTTTTTTATATAGATCTACTGCAGGACCTTGCATCATGCCATCTTTACTAATATCAGTACAAATTACTTTTGTAATTCCCTTATGAGTATAATCCTTCACAAAGGGTATCAAATCAAGATCAGATGTTTCAATCCAACCCCCTACCGCAATTTTTTCATCCTTCACATCAGCCCCAAGTATAATTTTTTCTGCCCCATACTTATTTACCCATCCGGTGAAAGTATCAGGATCTTTAACCGCAATACTTCCTCCTGTAATCATTTCTGCCCCACTCTCAAAGGCAATACGTAAATCTTCATTTGATTTTAAACCTCCACCAAAGTCTATCACCAGCTTTGTTTTCTTCGCAATAGTCTCCAACACCTTATAATTAATGATATGTCCGGCTTTAGCACCATCCAGATCAACCAAATGCAATCTTTTGATACCATGATCTTCAAACATTTGAGCTACTTCCAGAGGATTTTCATTATAAACTTTTTTTTGCCTATAATCGCCCTGGCTTAGTCGAACACATTTTCCTTCTATAATATCAATTGCAGGAATTATATCTATCAATGCCATGTTACAGTTTTATAAAATTTTCAAGAATTCGTGATCCCACATCTCCACTTTTTTCGGGATGAAACTGGGTAGCATAAAAGTTATCTTTATGCAAAGCCGAACTAAAAGGGTGTATATAATGTGTAGTAGCAGCAGTTTCGCCACCTAATGCCACATAATAACTATGAACAAAATACACAAATTTGTTCTCCAGCCCTAAATCAAAGAGAGGACTGTTAACATTGGTGATGGCATTCCAGCCCATATGAGGCACTTTTATTAAATCAGGATTGGGATTCGGCACCACAAACTTCTTCACTTTTTCGTTAAAAATACCCAGGCATGCCACATCACCTTCTTCCGAATAACTACACATCAACTGCATACCTAAGCAGATACCTAAAACGGGTTGCTTTAAACTAACAATAAGCTCATCAAGCTTGTGCTCTTTAAGATATTTCATGGTTGAGCTAGCTTCGCCTACTCCAGGAAAAATAACTTTATCTGCTTTCCTTATCTCCGCCGCATCAGAAGTAATCACATGGTCAACACCTAATCGCCCTAAGGCAAAACTCACCGAGCGAATATTTCCTGCATTATATTTTATAATTGCTACCTTCATTTAAAAGAGTTTGAAGCCTGAAGTATAAAGCGTGAAGCAACCTTTACTTCCTTTAGCTTGATAAATTTCATCAGGTCAAAAATTAATACTATTTCTCTCAATCAACATAAAGCTATACCATACAGATAAAGACCTTGCCAGCCAACCTGTTGTAAATTAAGCATTGGTTACTGATTAAGTAGTTCTTCTATTTTAGCTTTCATAGCAGCAAATTCTTCCTGATTGAAAAGACGTGTCATATAAACTATTTTTCCCTCCTTATCCACAATAACATTGCGGGTAACGCCGGCATCCTTTAAAGCATAAAGACCAAAGATATCTGCACCAGGATCCAAACCCAGAGGATAAGTAATTCTTGTTTTTTCTTTGAACTTAATTAATTTTTCAATTGGCTCATCCCTATCTATTCCAATAACGACCAATCCCTTATCCTTATGTTGTTGCCATATTTCAGCCTCAATAAAAGGCATCTCTTTCATACACACCCCACACCAACTGGCAGTAAACTGTATCATAACGATCTTACCTATATTTTCAGATAAGGTAAAGGTAGATCCATTGTCTAAAGTAGTTGTAAAATCAGGAGCTTGGTCACCAACTTTTACAATATAACCTCTATCATCTCCTTTTTGTGATGAACAGGCAAAAAGACTAACTATTCCAATAAGTGAAACGATTATAATTTTTAGTTTCATAAATAATAATTAATGAAAAATAATAGTTCTATTTTTATACACCAGGGTTTTACGCTCAATATGAGCTTGCACAGCTCTCGACAGCACTATCTTTTCAATATCCTTCCCTTTCTGAATCAGCGTTTTAACTGAATCACGGTGTGAAATACGATTAATATCTTGTTCTATTATAGGACCTGCATCCAGATCAGACGTTACATAATGACTGGTCGCTCCAATAAGTTTAACTCCTCTTTTATGCGCCGCATGATAAGGCTTTGCCCCTGCAAATGCAGGCAAAAAGGAATGGTGGATATTAATTACTTTTTCAGGAAAATGATTGATAAAATTCTGCGATAACACCTGCATATACCTAGCTAAAACCACAAAATCAATCTTGTGCTGTTTTAATATCTCCAGCTCTTTCTTTTCCTGCTCCGCTTTATTCTCGGAAGTAATAGGCACATGAGCAAACTCAATCCCAAACTGCCTGGCAACCGGTTCTAAAGTAGTATGATTACCTATGATCACAGGAACCTCTACCCTAAACTCACCACTTTGATATCGGGCCAACAAATCGTACAAACAATGTGATTCTTTGGATACAAAAATAGCCATCCGGGGAATCTCATCGGTAAAATTCAAAGTCCACTTCATTTGATAAGGATCTCCTAAAAACTTCTGAAAAGTAGGTCTGATCTCATCATGAGGCAAATTAAACTCTGTTAAATCCCATGAAACCCGCATGGAAAATAAATTTTCGTAATGATCAACATGTTGATCTACACTTATAATATTACCATGATGCAAATTTATAAAATCGGTTACACGCGCAACAATTCCACTTTGGTCTGGACAATGAATTTTAATAATTGCCGTATTTTTGTTATTTTCCATGAATAAAATCTTATCTGTAGTCTACAATTCATCATAGACCATTTAAATCAACAATCGTACATTTTTTATTTGAGCCTGTAAAAATAACGATTATAAACAGGACAGGAAACAAAAAGATGACATTTATCAGGATCACTATCCTTCCTTGACGCTTTTTATAAATGATTTTATTTCACCATGTAAATCACTGGCCTGTCCAATCAGCTTCACAAAAGCACTTCCAATGATTGCTCCATCAGCATATTTACATGTTTCTTTATAGGATTGATGATCTCCAATACCAAAACCTATTAGGGCAGGATTCTTTAACCCCAACTTATTAACTCTTTCGAAATAAGCCAATTGCGCATCAGACAATCCCTTTTTAGCACCTGTCACTGCTGCAGAAGAAACCATATAAATAAAGCCGTTTGTTTTTTCATCAATCAGCTGAATACGTTCATCAGGGGTTTGCGGGGTAATTAAAAATATATTGCTTACGCCGCTCTTATCAAAGATTTCTTTGTATTCATTGAGGTATACCTGAAAGGGCAAATCAGGCAAGATGACACCGTCAACACCTACCTCACTGCACTTTTGTGCAAACCGTTCGATGCCATATTTATGAACTGTATTGATATAACCCATAAGTATCAAAGGCATGTTAATTTTTTTACGAACATCCTTTAACTGCTCAAACAAAACATGTAGACTCATCCCGTTTTTCAAGGCTGTTTCTCCACTATGCTGAATGGTTGGTCCATCGGCCAAAGGGTCGGAAAAAGGAATACCAATCTCTACCAAATCGGCACCTGCCTCTTCTAAAGATTCTAAAATAGATACCGTATCATTTAAATTAGGATATCCGGCCGTATAGTATATGGATAGAATATCTTTTTTATTCTGGAATAATTGTTTTATGCGGTTCATTCTCTATAATTTTATACAATGCATACAGAGACTTGAATTCTCTGTTTCTTTATTCTTAATCATTTCAACTAAGCTCTTACTTTCTGGCCAATGCCAGAGTTAATCCCAACACTGACAGCACTACTACCTTGCTTTTATTAGTCACACTCCAAAAACGAGGCTTATTTAAATAATCTGATAATCTGCCAGATAACATCGAGATCAGACTAAAAATTATTAAAGCCTGTACCATAAAAATGGCTCCTAAAAGGATCATTTGCCAGGCAACAGAAAACCCATTATCACTGACAAACTGAGGGAGCAAGGCTATAAAAAACAGGGACACCTTTGGATTTAACACGTTCATCAATAAACCTTTTCGCACCAATTGAAAAACACTTTTTTCTTCGCTTGGTTTAAGCTGTAAATCTACTTTAGGTGTTTTCTCCCTGTAAGCCTGCCAGGCCAGATAAAATAAATAGGCAGCTCCCAAATATTTTAAAATAGAAAAAGCCATTGCCGACTTTTGGATGATTATGGAAACACCTGTGGCAGCAGCCAAGGTGTGAATTAATATTCCACAACACAGCCCTACAGAAACAGCCACCCCATTTCTATGTCCTTTGGTAATACTTTCGGTTAATACAAAAATATTATCCGGACCAGGCATCACTGTAAGCAAGATGGCAGCACCCAAAAAAGACAACAAAAGTTCTACTTCCATATGTAAAAACTATAATTTAAATCGCTCCATATAAGTACTCATATCCTTATCTCCTCTACCAGACAGAGTGATCACTACCACATCTTCCTTTTTCAGCTTAAGTTTTTTCAATGCTACAAAGGCATGTGCCGATTCCAAAGCTGGGATAATACCTTCCATCCGAGTAAGCTCCCACACAAAATCAAGTGCTTCCTGATCGGTAGCATCCAAGAAAATAGCTCTGTTTGTATCCTTTAGATGAGCATGTTGAGGGCCTATTCCTGGGTAATCCAGTCCTGCAGAAATAGAGTAGGGTTCCACAATCTGCCCGTCATCATCCTGCATTAAAAAGGTTTTACTTCCATGTATAATTCCTACATCACCCAAGGCTATTGTAGCCGCTGTTTCTCCTGAATTTATTCCTAATCCGGAAGCCTCTACAGCAACCAGTTTAACCTGCTCATCATCCAAAAAATGATAAAAACTACCAGATGCATTACTGCCACCTCCCACACAAGCAACCACATAATCAGGATATTCACTTCCTATTTTTTCCTTGAGTTGCTCTTTTATCTCCTTACTAATAACACTTTGGAAACGTGCCACCATATCAGGATAAGGATGCGGTCCTACTACTGAGCCAATAATATAAAAAGTATCTTCAGGGTTACAAATCCAATCTCTTAATGCCTCATTAGTTGCATCCTTTAAGGTTTTATTTCCTGATTCAGCAGCCACTACTGTTGCCCCAAGCATTTTCATGCGAGCCACATTAGGTGCCTGACGCACAATATCCAGAGCACCCATATAAACCACACATTCCAAGTCCATTAAAGCACAAACGGTAGCCGTAGCCACACCATGCTGTCCTGCACCTGTTTCTGCGATGATGCGTTTTTTACCCATTTCCTTAGCCAACAATATCTGCCCCAGCGTATTGTTTATTTTATGAGCACCGGTATGATTAAGGTCTTCTCTTTTCAGATAAATATGGGCTCCATACTTCTCCGACATTCTTTTGGCATAATAAAGCGGAGATGGACGGCCCACATAATCTTTCAGCAGTTGAATATACTCCTTCTGAAATTTATCGGTATTAATAATATCGAGATACACCTTTTTTAGGTTATCGATATTCGGTTGTAACATCTCCGGAATCCAGGCCCCTCCAAAACGACCATACATTCCCTTCTCATCTGCATTATACTTTGAGCTCATTGCTAATATTTTTTAATCTCCTGAATAAACTTTGCTACTTTCACAACATCTTTAAAGGCAGGAGCTGTTTCAAACCTACTGTTTATATCTACGGCATGTACATGAATATGCTGCAAAGCCATAATATCTTTTACATCATCCTGCGTAATCCCCCCACTTAGAAAAATAGGTTTATTATTATCGTAATTATTTAAAATAGACCAGTCAAACTTATGTCCACTACCACCAAAAGCCTTTGTTTTGGTATCAAACAAATAGTAATCGCACACCTCTGTATAAGGTTTCAACTCCGAGAAATCAAAGTTTTCATCTACCTGAAAAGCTTTTATCACCTCTACACCCATTTGTTTCACCAACAAACATAACTCGTACGACTCATTCCCATGAAGCTGCACAGCGTTTAACTCAAAATGACTTACCGCCTTATATATTTCCTGCTCAGAAGCATTTACAAAGACGCCTGTTTTTTTAATGCTTGCTGACAGGTGATTTATATTCTCGGCAGAATAGCATTCGCCGATATACCGGGGAGACTTGGGGTAAAATATAAACCCCATGTAATCCGGTTTTAACGCTGCTATATCGTCAATATTCTGACGATTCCGCATGCCACAAACCTTTATTTTCGGTACACCCTGCATTTTTACTATTTACGTATTTCTGATGAAAATTTAATGCAAGCCTCACCAGGATTTTTGGTGCGCATAAAATTTTCACCAATTAAAAATCCCTGAAAACCATGCTTTCTCAATAAAAATATATCCTCAGGAGTATAGATTCCACTCTCCGAGATCTTCACCATATCCTGAGGCATTTGAGCAGCCAAATCAATACTTTGCTGCAGATCTACCTCAAAGGACTTTAGGTTACGATTATTCACTCCGACAACATCAACCCAAGGATTTACAATATCCAACTCCTCCTTACTATGCACTTCCATTAAAATATCCAAACCTAAATCCTTAGCCAGCTTCGACAACTCTTCAGCCTCCTCATATTTTAATATGGCGGCAATAAGTAAAATAGCACTGGCTCCAATGGCCTTTGCTTCATGAATCTGGTATGAAGAGACCATAAAGTCTTTTCGCAAAACAGGTATATTTGTTGCCTTACGAGCTGCTACCAGATCACTTTTGTTGCCACCAAAAAACTCTGAGTCTGTTAAAACAGAAATACCACTAACCCCTGCCTTTTCGTATAAAGATACAACATCTTCCACTGTTGAAATACTATTTATCACGCCCTTGGAGGGAGACATCCTTTTGTACTCAGCTATAATCCCATTATGTTTTCCATCTGACAAATATGCCTTTAATGATGGAACCTCTTTTTTGTATGCCCCGTATGTTTTTAACTTATCAAGCGTAACAAATTCTTTTTGTTGAGCCACCTCAATAGTTTTTTGAGCTACAATTCTATCTAATATATTCATTTTCAATTGGTATAAAGACAAAACACAACAACACCAGACCATATTATTTGTCATAAGAGATGATCCTGATGCCGTACTATTTTATCTCAAGTAAAGTTTTAAGTACCTGTTTAGCTTTTCCTCCTAATAAGGAATCTTTGGCTTTCCCAATACACTCATCTAATGATTCGCCAGCATCCATACATTGAATAGCATAAGCTGCATTGGCCAATATGGCATCATTTTGTGCCTTGGTTCCCGCTCCATTTAATATATCACTAAATATTTTAGCTGCTTCGGCAACGGTATCTCCTCCAAAAATATCTTCCTGACGGATACGTGAAAATCCAAGTTCCTCAGGTGAAACCAGCTGCTCTCCCTGATTGGTGATTACCTTAAAATCACTGGTCAAAGATATTTCATCATATCCATCTAAACTATGTATGATAGAATAATTTTTATTGGTATCCTGATATAAATACTGATACAATCGTAACACTTCCAGACTATAAACACCCAATAACTGGTTTTTAGGAAAAGATGGATTGACCAGTGGACCAAGCATATTAAAAAATGTTTTCATCCCCAACTCCTTTCGATAAGGAGCCACTGCTTTCATGGCAGGATGAAACAATGGCGCATGTAAGAAACAAATACCCGCCTGGTTTACTTGTTTCTTTAAAACATCTTCATTATTGGTAAATGAATAACCCAGATACTCCATTACGTTAGAGGAACCACACGATGACGAAACACCATAATTACCATGCTTGGTAACTTTATAACCAGCCCCGGCTACTACAAAAGCCGATAGTGTTGATATATTAAAGGTATTTTTACCATCCCCCCCTGTTCCTACAATATCTATAGCATTAAATTCGCTCAGGTCAATCCTACGACAAAGCGCCAACAGCGCATCCCTGAATCCCGACAACTCTTCTACACTTACAGGACGCATCATATATACCGTTAAAAAGGCAACAACATGCGAAGCATTATATTTTTCAGCAGCTATATTAATCAATATTTCCTTGGCTTCGGAACGTGTTAGTTGCTTATGTTCCAATAGCTTTTTGAGTGTTTCTTTAATCATTATGTTCTTTTTAGTATCCAGGTATCAAGACACAAGAGATTTAATAGTATAATTATGCCTAATATTTATTCATCTTTCAACCAGTTTTCCATCATTTTCTTTCCTTGTTCTGTGAGGATAGATTCCGGATGAAACTGAACCCCCCGAACATCAAACTCATTATGATGAAGGCCCATAATTTTTCCTTCCTCATCACGTGATGTTACTGTAAAACAAGCTGGCAAGTCCTGATCATTTACCACCCATGAATGATAGCGGCCCACGCGAATCTCTTTTGGAATTCCATCAAAGAGATATTCTGCATCATCAACGATGGTAATAGGCGTAGCCACCCCATGATATACTTTAGGTAAATTGGAGATAGAACCACCAAAAGCCTCTGCTATAGCCTGATGACCTAAACATACCCCTAAAATACTTTTAGAGGCACCATATCGCTGTATCAAGGGAATCAAAACACCTGCATCGCACGGCACACCAGGACCCGGTGACAATAATATTTTATCATACTTCTCTATTTCATCCAATGCAATCTGGTCATTCCGGTATACATCGACACTATAACCTACGATCTCCTCAATATAATGCACCAGATTATAGGTAAATGAATCGTAATTATCGAAAACTAATATTTTTTTCATAAGTTTATTTTTTCTTTCCAAGAACATCGCAACTAGCAAACTCCACCATTACAATACCCGTCTTTAAAACTCAGTTGCTAACTCTATTGCCTTTTTCAAAGCACCTAATTTATTGTTTACCTCCGCCAGCTCACTCTCCGGCACTGATTCTGAAACCACCCCGGCACCAGCCTGATAATAAAGAGTATTGTTTTTACACAAGAATGAACGAATCATAATTGCCTGATTAAAAGAACCATCCAATCCTAACATACCAATACACCCTCCATAATAACCTCTATTTTGGTTCTCGTATTTATCAATTAGTTCCATGGCCTTAAATTTAGGTGCTCCGGATAAAGTTCCTGCGGGAAAGGTATCGGCCATTATTCTGCAGGTATTAGAACTTTCCTTTAGCCGGCCTCTTACATCCGAAACCAAATGTAACACATGCGAATAATACTGCACTTCTTTATATGTTTTTACCTTAACCTGATCACAATTACGGCTCAGGTCATTACGGGCTAAATCAACCAACATCACATGCTCTGCACTTTCCTTGGGATCATTACTTAACTGAACAGCCAAGTCCTTATCTTTAAGATCATTGCCTGAACGTTTAAAGGTGCCTGCAATAGGATTAATAGTTGCTTCGCCATTCTCAATTACCAGTTGAGCCTCAGGTGAAGAACCCAGGATTTTATAGCCTCCATAATCAAAAAAGAAAAGATAAGGGGAAGGATTGATATTTCTTAATGCCCTATATACGTTAAACTCATCACCCTTATATTTACGTTTGAACTGACGCGACAACACAATTTGGAAGACATCTCCCTTAAAACAATGTTCTTTTCCTTTTTTTACCATCTCTAAATACTCCTGATCGGTAACATTTGATGTTTCATCACTTTCAGGTTGAAAGCTAAACTTTGGAACCGTACGGTCGTGCAACAGATCAAGTATCGCATCCAATTCACTCTCTTGTCCTTCGGGTACATTTTCGATTAGACTAAGCTGATTAGAAAAATGGTTAAAAGCCAGTATATATTTGTAGTAATTATATCTTACCTCAGGTATCTCATATTCCTGATCCACCTTATTGCTAAACTTAATGGATTCGAAATGTTGCACAGCATCATAGGATGCATAGCCAACCAAACCATTAACCTTAACAAATTCATCAGCACCTATCACATTAAATTGTTTGATGAAAGCATCCAACTGTGCAGGAATATCCACTTCCTCAGGTTCTTTACCCTTAACAATACTTCCATCGGGCAGTGTTATCTCCACCACTCCTTTGCTTACCCTAAACTCTGCCAAGGACTGAAAACAAATAAATGATTGGGAGTTATTGTTTCCATGATAATCAGAACCCTCAAGTAAAATAGTATTGGGATACAAATCACGTAATTTTAAATATATACTGACTGGGGTAATGATATCGGCAACATTTGCAGGTACTTTTTTTGCTGAGCTTGAGATATTTATAGAATTCATTGTATTATAGTACATTTAAAAAAAGAATAAAAAAAAATGGCTTACCGAGGTTATCGGCAAGCCATTTTTATCATATTTTGAAATAGCGTAGCGTTCACCTCCTCTAATTAAGAAAAAGCCAATGCCACCACCATGTATTGTTCATTATTTTTATCATTATGCT
>JBFHKL010000127.1:0-11571 GCA_041595375.1 Saccharicrinis sp. | reverse complement strand
TGTGCTGAGCTGACAGCTTATAAGATTCAGGATACCGAAGGCGAAGATAGTTATAGTATGTTGTCTTTGATTACCGGTAAAAAAGATGAAGAAATACGCGATTATACTATTCACCATTCAATCAATGGTTCGTTTTCTATACGTCAGGGAGATTGGAAACTGAACGTTTGTGCTGGTTCTGGCGGATGGAGTTATCCTAAGCCAAGTGAAATAAAAAAGGAAAAGCTAGACCTACCAGCCATGCAGTTATACAATCTAAAAGAGGATATTGGTGAAACACAAAACCTGATAGCAGAATATCCGGAGAAAGCTGCCGCCTTAAAAGCCGCGCTTAAAAAAATTATTTTGGATGGCAGAAGTACCAAGGGAGCAAAACAGACGAATGATGGAATGGAAGGCTGGTGGCAAATTAAATCGATTGTGAATGAGGCTTTAGTTTTTTAACTCTTTAATGAATAGCGTAATGAATAATATTCAGTTGTACATAGTGCTGGTTTTAGTATTATTAGTAGGTGCAAGTTGCAGTAAACAAGAAAAGCATCCTAATATCATTTTGGTTATGACGGATGATCAGGGCTGGTTTGATGCTGGTTTTAATGGTAATGATCAAATTATGACACCTAATTTAGATAAAATGGCTGCTGAAGGCATCGTATTAAAACGTTTTTATTCTGGTTCAGCGGTGTGTTCACCTACACGAGCCAGTTTAATTACTGGGCGTAATCCCAATAGAATGGGTATTCCTGATGCCAATAGCGGCAAAATGCTGAAACAGGAGATTACTATTGCCGAACTGTTGAAACCTGAAGGTTATTCTACTGGCCATTTTGGTAAATGGCACCTTGGTACCTTTTCTACAACGGAGAAGGATGCTAATCGCGGAGGAAAAGGCAATACTCATTATTCTATCCCTTCCCAGCATGGTTATGATGAGTTTTTTGCTACAGAATCAAAAGTGCCCACATACAACCCAATGGCTTATCCGGCTGATTTTGAGGGTTATGAAAGTAAGAGATTTGGATGGGATGCAGCAGGAAAAAATGACTCTGTTCGATCTTTTGGTACCTCGTATTGGAAAGCAGAAGGTGTTAAAGCTACTGAAAATCTTGAAGGTGATGACGCACGTGTTATCATGGATCGTGTTATTCCTTTTATTCAAAAATCATTAGATAAAAAGCAGCCATTTTTCACTACAGTATGGTTTCATACTCCTCATTTACCTGTGGTAGCCAGTAAAGATTATCGTGATATGTATCCTGATGCTTCACCTCAAGAAAAGATTTATAGAGGAACGATTACTGCTATGGACGTCCAGATGGGACGCTTATGGCAATTTTTAGAAGATAAGGGAATAAATAAAAATACTATGATTTGGTTTTGTAGTGATAATGGTCCTGAAAGAAATACACCTGGTAATGCGGGTATCTATCGCGAACGTAAACGTAGTCTTTACGAAGGAGGCTTGCGTGTTCCTGCCTTTGTGGTGTGGAAATCAAAACTAAAAAGTGGTGGTCATACTGATTATCCAATGGTTACAAGTGACTATCTGCCAACTATAGTAGACTATCTTAAGCTTGACTATCCCGATCAGCGTCCATTGGATGGTAAAAGTGTACGTGAAGCAATAGAAGGTAAAGTTGACTTAAGAAATGAACCTATTGGATTCAAATACAAAAAGAAAATATCTTGGGTAACAGATCGGTATAAATTAATTTCTACCAATAATGGTAAAGATTACGAGTTGTATGATTTGTTTGTAGATCCTTCCGAAGAAAATAATGTTATAGAAGAGGAGCCCGAGTTGGCTTCTGCTATGCAAAAGTCATTGGGGGCCTGGTTAAGCTCTGTGAAGCGAAGTAATGAAGGGGAGGATTATTGAATTAAAGATTCTGTTTGACGGTAGTTTTGCAAAAAGTAGATTTTAGTTTTTATTCAAAAGCGAACAGCCCTTCATTGATTTTCTTCATGGAATCACAAATTAGTTGTAGATGGCTTAAAAACACAAGTGCTTTATCATCAATTAAGTAAAATGTGTTATCTTAATGATCATTATTATTAGCACTTTAATTTAATTTGTTTGATGATGCATTTATTTAGTTGGCGAAGTAATGTGTTTTATTTAGGAATTATAATTTTAATAATCAATAGTTCAGCATTTGCTTCTCCTCTTAAAATAGAACGATTCTCCAATAAGGAAGGGTTTAATCAAAATACGATATGTGCCATAGAGAGAGATCAATATGGTTTTTTGTGGATAGGTACACCTAATGGACTTATAAAGTATGATGGGTATGAGTTTAAAAGCTTTGTCAGTTCCCCTTCAACGGGAGCTAATATTGCGCATAACTATATTAACTGTCTTTTTAAAGATAAGAAGGGCCTTTTATGGATTGGTACACGTGCTGGGCTTAATGTATATATTCCCTGGCTGGAGAAGTTCTTAACTGTTCCATTAACCAAGAAACATGAAATATTGCATGTGGGAGAAGGTTCTGACGGGCGTATATGGATTTGTGGAGTCAAAGAACTATATAACTGCAAGACAGAAATTAATGGTACCAATATTAGCTTTAAGAGTTCCCAAGATTTATTGCAAGGTAAGCATCATGAATATGGTAACATATTCGAGTTTTGTTTCTCAAATGATAGTACAATTTTGCTTTCTACTGCAACTTCGCTTGTGCAAGTTGATTTAAATCAGGGTAAAGGAAATACAGTACCAGGAGGGTTGACTGTTAGAAAAAAAGAACCCTTTGCTGACACGCCTGTGTATGCTACTTTTAAAGATAACAATATATATTGGGTGGCTGCTTCCGATGGCTTACACAAAACAGTAGAGGTAGGTCAAAATATGCATATTATAAAAACATTCAATCATTTAGGGACTCCACTTAAGCAAGGTGCTCCACTTAATGTTCTCAGTATCTATCGTGATATGGGTGGTGCTATCTGGATTGGTACACGTAACCATGGAATAGGTGTCTACAATAGGGAAAAGGACGAATTTGTTAATTATACTCATGATCCTAAAAATAACTTAAGCTTAAGTAGTCCAATGGTTAACTGTTTTTTTCAAGACAGGTTTAATATTATGTGGATAGGAACTGCACAGGGTGGACTTAATAAATTTGATTTACAACAGAAAAACTTTAACAATTATGCAAATAACCCTTATGAAAAAACATCCTTGTCAGGGAATTTGGTAACGAGCATATTAGAGGATAGTAGAGGGTATTTATGGGTATCAAGCTATAATATGACACTTAGTAGGAGTGTGAAAAGTGTATACGAATATAATGAGGAACCTATAGCGTTTGAAAGGGTGCAAGATAAAGCTATATTAAACGAGGAAGGTGTTATTCTGAAAATTTATGAAGATAAAAAAGGTTTCATTTGGTTTGGTACAACTTCATCAATTATCGTTTTCAATCCCTTGGATAATAGTTACTCAAAACTAGATATCTCAAACTGCCACAGTGCTGACTTGTTACATTGGCGGGTAATTGAGCAAATTGATGACCACAGGATGTTGTTTGGAGGAAGAGTTCTTTTGGTTGTTGAAAATCCTTGGGAGAAAATTGGAGAGGGGAGTGTAATAAATACAAGCACGCAGGCATTTTTTGATATGGATGGAATAGCTTGCAAAACTATAGTAAATGATTCTAAAAATAGGTTTTGGCTCGGAACAACAGGGGGCATATTTAAATGTAGGATTGATAGCGGTAAGGTGCTTATTGATAAGTGTCTTAATACCCAGTCGGGGGATGGATTACACTTAAGCTCAAATAGTGTTTTTTCTCTTTACAAGGATCAGAATGCCAATATCTGGGCCGGAACATTTGGAGGCGGCCTCAACAAATTAATCCTTGATGCAAAAGACAATATCATGGACATTAAAAGATTCCGCAAAGGGGGAGTTTTGCAAGATGATGTTATATATGGAATAATTCAGCAAGATGATCAGCATTTGTGGCTTAGTACTGATATGGGTCTTTGCAGAATGAACATAAAAACAGAAGAAATAGAAGTTTTTGATGTGTACGATGGTTTGCCTAATAATAATTTTCGACAGGGGGCATACTTTAAAGGAGAATCAGGAAATTTCTATTTTGGGGGCTTAAATGGTCTTACGGTGTTTAAACCTGATGATATAAAACTCAACAAGGTACTTCCTTCTGCGGTAATTACATCTCTGGCCATAAATAATAGTAAGGTGATTGCAGGCGACAAAATACATGGCAGGGTATTATTGCCTCATGCAATAATTGAGACGGATAAAATAATACTTGGGCATACCGAACAGGTTATAACGCTTGATCTTGCTGTGCAACATTCGGCCAGCCCCTTAAAAAACAGGCTTTCTTATAAGTTGGAAGGCTTTGATTCGGAATGGATTGAAGTGGAGGCAGGGAAAAAAGCTGTTACCTACATGAACTTGCCCGATGGAGAATACCTTTTCAAGGTAAAAGCTGCTAATGGCGATGGTCTATGGAACGAGCAATCTACAAATTTGGTTATTACGGTATTACCCCCCTGGTATAAAACATGGTGGTTTTATTGTATTTTGTTTATCATCATTATGGCATTGATTGCCGGTGTTGCCATATATATTATTCAAATGGTAAAACTGAAGCATAATCTTGAGTTTGAACAAAAAGATAAGCAAAGGATGGATGCCATTAATCAAAGTAAATTGTTGTTTTTTACCAATATATCGCATGAGTTTCGAACTCCTCTGACCCTAATTGCCGCTCCTTTAGAACGATTAATAGCTAAGAATACAAATAGAGATAACGATAAATATCTCACTATTATACAGAACAATACAAATCGTTTGTTGCAGCTTGTGGATCAGTTGATTACTTTCAGAAGAGTAGAGCAAGGTCATCTGGAGTTAAACTATAGTAAGTGTTCCTTAGGGAAGTTTATTTATCCTATAACTGAGGCCTTTGAGAATTTTGCTATGAGTAAGAATATTAATTTCTTTTATAAGGTGGGTTCTCCCGAAGAGAGTATTGTGCTGGATATTAATAAGATGGAACGTATTTTATTTAACCTTTTATCAAATGCTTTTAAATTTACTTCCGAATTGGGTAGTGTAAGCATTGAAGCTGAGATTATGAAAGGGGAAAAATCTAAGTTGTTGGTAGTTAGTGTTGTTGATGATGGAAGAGGGATTCCTTTGGAAAAAATTAATAAGGTGTTTGAAAGGTTCTATCAGCTTGAGGGTAGACGTGAAAATATTGGTGGAACTGGTATTGGATTGGCCTTATGTAAATCATTAGCAGAGATTATGGAGGGGGATATATCAGTTGAAAGTGAAGCTCATGTAAGAACCTGTTTTAGAGTATCGGTTCCTTGTGATAAAATACAAGAAGTAAAAGAAAGTAATGATGTGATAACCTCATCCATTCAGGATTGGATTCCTGCCCATGTGCCATCAAAACCTGATGAACAGGAGTTTGATACGGGTATTCCCAAATCAGGAGCTAAGATAATTATAGTTGAGGACGAGCCCGAAGTGCGTAGCTTTTTGCAGGATGCTTTAAGTGAAAAATACATTATAACCATGGCAGAAAATGGATTGGAAGGTTACGAAAAAATAAAGGAAAAAGTACCTGATTTAGTAATAAGTGATGTATTGATGCCCAAAATGAATGGTTTCGAACTATGCCAAAAAATAAAAAATGATGCGTCTTTATGTCATGTCCCTGTAATATTACTAACGGCTTTAGGCGATAAGGACAATGAAATTAAAGGGGTAGAGCTGGGGGCTGATGATTATATCAGTAAACCTTTTTCTTTGAGACTACTTCAAGTGAAAGTTGAAAAGCTGATTGAGAACAATGCACGGTTAAAAAATTATTTTTCTCAAAATAGTATGCTCCCCGATTCCAGCATTGATATATCAATCAGAGATAAAGAGTTTTTGAACAATATTATATCATCCATAGAAAAGAATCTTTCCAATTCGCATTTTGGTGTGGAAGAACTGTCAAAAGAAATAGGTTTAAGTACCTCTCAATTTTATCGAAGGTTAAAGCAGCTAACTGGACAAATTCCTAATGCCTATTTAAGGAATTTTAGGTTACAGCGTGCTGCTAAGATGATGCGGGAAAATACAGGAACAAATATCGCGGAAATTATGTACGAGGTAGGTTTTGAATCTAGTTCTTACTTTTCTACCGCTTTTAAAAAATTGCTCGGGTGTACACCCACGGAATATCAAAGAAAGTATTTTGTTTAGTAGATATCCCAGACTAGTTATATATTTCTTTCGTTTTGGCTTGTTCAGGCAAGTAAAGCATTCTTTAGAGTTTCAATAAAGGTTTTTAAGCATGCAAGATTTGAGCAATGGAGTGTTGTAAGGTGCACACTAACAGTCTGTTGTTGTTTTGGTTTTCTTGTGCATTATTTCAGCAACGGATTGATCGATTTAATAACAACCTTTCATGAATATTGCTTGATATTTACAATTGTTAACCTCATGTGTGAAACATTAAAATCTAAATGAAA
Source organism: Saccharicrinis sp. (assembly GCA_041595375.1). Taxonomy (GTDB): domain Bacteria; phylum Bacteroidota; class Bacteroidia; order Bacteroidales; family Marinilabiliaceae; genus Saccharicrinis. The sequence goes on along the minus strand of JBFHKL010000127.1, from coordinate 5,055 downwards.
TGAAAAAAATATTAACAATTATCTTTAGCATTATTACTGTAACGGCTTTTGCTCAAACGCAAAACATTACAGGAAAAGTTGCTGATACAAATGGAGAACCACTTCCTGGAGTAAACGTGGTGATAAAGGGTACGAGTAACGGAACCATAACAAATCTTAATGGAGAGTACCTTATTGCGAACGTTTCGAGTGGTTCTACGCTAGTCTTTTCATTTATAGGTATGCTTTCGCAGGATGTATTGGTAGGAAATCAAACAACTATTGATGTTGTTTTATTAGAGGATGTAGCTACATTAGATGCGATTGATGTTAAGGGTTTTAGAGGCGCTGAACAGAGGGCAATTGCCTTCAAAAGAGAAGCACCTAGTCTGGTTGAAGCTATTTCCCCAGAAGATATAGGAAACTATTCTGATGAAAATATTGCGGATGCTTTGCAAAGGGTTCCTGGCCTCCAGGTTGAACGCGATGATTCTGGTAATGGTGGTGGAGACCGTGTTTCTGTTCGGGGTGTTGGGCCGCAGTTTGTTAATATCACAATTAATGGAAGAACACCTCTCTCGGCTGGTTCAGAAGGGATTGATCAATTACGTCAATTTAATTTAGATGTGCTGCCAACTGAAGTTGTTCAAGGTGCTGTTGTTTATAAATCATCAGAAGCACACCTTATCGAACCGGGCTTGGGTGGAGCTGTAAATTTTGAGACTCTAAAACCTCTTTCGTTGCGATATAAGGATGATGGTAATGTTTTTGCGGTTGTAAACACAAGGGGAGATATTAATGACTATGGGGATAATAAAGCCTTAAAGCCACGTGTAAGTGGATTACTGGGACTAAAAACAAAAAATAATAAATTTGGTGTCGTTGTTTCGGCTATAGGCAGCAAGTCTAATAGGGCTTTTGACTCCTATGTTTATAGTTATCTATCCAGAACTATTAATGAAGATACTGATGGGGACGGTGTAGGTGATATTACCCATACGGATGTATTATCTCCCAATTTAACCAGATATAATCCAGTGCGTAATTCTCTTGAAAGGGTTGGTGTTTCATCTGCAGTGCAGTGGAAAATTCATGAAAACCTTGAAGCAAATGTAGATTTTTTGTACACGCAGTTCGATAATTATTCTTCGCGTAATCAATTTAGATTGTTTCCTCAACTAGAAACAAATAATACAACCTTCTCAAGTGATAATTTGAATATTGACGAAGATAATGTGTTAAGAGGTTTTAATACGATTGGTTCCAGCAACCCATCGGCCAGAACAGGAATAGCACCTACACAATATGACAATCTTCAGTCAAGTTATATGGCTGGGTTCAATTTAAAATGGGAGAAAGACGATTGGAAAATAGCGGTGGATTATTCGCAATCTAATATCGATTTTGATCAGAGACTTACATTAACGCAAACCTGGATAAATGTACCTAGCCTAAGCTATGATATGACAAGTGATTTTGGGGTTTTTGAATATGATGAAGATGAGGCAATCAGTGTTGATAATGCTGATGTGAGGGATTATGCTTTTTTGAGAGATATCATGTTTGAAGGGGATAACCAAGCTGTCCGTTTTGATATTGAAAAAGCATTTGTAGATGGGCTGAAATTACGCATAGGTGGCCGTTATAGCACCACTGATTTAGCAAGTAGGCAAGCTCAGGATGCAGGTGCGGGTCAACCATGGAGTGATGGTTATTTAGATGAGGAAACCTATTTCGATACTTATGTAAATGGTCTTCTGGATCCGGTTTTTGCTAAGGGTAGAAATATTGGAAATAACAGATGGTTAACAGTTAATCAAGACTTACTTAGGGCAAATAACCCTGATGTTTTTAGTAAAACAGCCGGTTCTTCGTTCAAAGGTGATTTATTTAACGTTACCGATGGCGACCTAGCTTTACTTACCTCAAACTCTTGGGAGTTAACCGAAACAACAACTTCTGTTTATGCTCAGTTAGACTTCAAGTCTGTATTTATGAATGTGCCTGTATCTGGTAATATTGGGCTAAGAGCCGTAAATTGGGAAGTAGAGGGACGTGCATTCTCTACCATTACTTTAACTGATCCTTCAGAAGTTATTGGGACTATTGAATATGATGGTGTGCCAACCGTTGCATCTTCAAGTAGATGGGATTTACTTCCTTCTTTGAATTTGAACATTGAATTAAGAGACAACTTTAATTTACGTTTATCTGCTGTAAATACTGTTTCCAGACCTGATTATCTGGATTTACGACCTACTAATACAGTTAGTTTTATTAATCCGGAGTCTGAAGACGCTGGGTCGACGAATGGTACGGCAACCTTGTCAAATCCTAAATTACAACCATATAGTAGTTGGCAATTTGATGTTACTGGTGAATGGTATAACAATTTTGGTGGGGCTTTTGTTTTTAGTAGTTTTTTAAAACTTATAGATGACTTTATTATTGATGAAACTACTTATGATGCTCAATTCTCTGATTTTGGTGATATAAATTTTGATGTTGATATCACAGGTTTTGATGACCAATTATTCAACGTAACAAGTCCGGTGAATTACACAGGTGTAAAGTTGTACGGTTTTGAATTGGGTTTCAGACAGCCTTTAAATTTTATTAGTGATGCTTTTCAACACTTTGGTATACAGGCAAATTACACTTTTGTAGATAGTAAATTTAATGACGAAATTAACGAGGTTGATAATAGATTTCCTGGTTCTTCAATGCACAATCTTAATTCAGTTATATATTATGATGGTCGGATCTTTGGTATTCGTGCAGCGTATAATACGAGAAGTAGCTTTCTTAGAAATATTGGAGGAGGAAGCGATGTTCGGTCAAATGTTAGCTACACAGATGGTTTTGATAGACTTGATATACGTGCGAATGTTGAAGTAACTCAAGCATTGCAGTTATCTGTGAGTTGTCAAAATCTTACCGCGAGCGATAGACGTGATTATACCAATAATGATCCAACCCTATTTACTCAATTATCCAGACAAGCACCAATTTATACTGTTGGAGCAAGGTATAATTTTTAGTACAAGAAGTGTTGTTGATAAAACAAATAAGTTGAATAAACCCTGGTGAGATTGTTTGATTTCTCCAGGGTAAATCAACAGTATCTTTAAACTTAGTTTCTTTAAAGATCTTGTATGATTCTGTTATAAAGAGGGTGTAATCTTGATATTAAAAGTTTAATTATGAAATTGAAAAAAATAAAGATCTCGATATTTTTTTTGTTAGTATGCTCAGTATTTACAGTAGTATCGCAAGAGACTAAGGGTAATCAGGGTATGGACAAAATGTGGGGAAAAACCTCTGTTTCTGATGAAGCGTTAAAAACAGGACGTGGTAAATTCTTCGATGAAAGCAATTTCGGAATGTTTATTCACTGGGGCTTGTTTTCGAATCTGGGTGGGACTTGGAACGATAAAACCTACTATGGAATAGGAGAGTGGATAATGAACCCGCGAATGGCAGGAATCCCAGTTAATGAGTATAAAAAAATTGCTAACGATTTTAACCCTCAACAGTTTGACGCAAAAACCATTGCCAAACTGGCAAAAGATGCAGGGATGAAATATATTATCATCACCAGTAAACACCACGAAGGCTTTGCTATGTTTCATTCAAAAGTAGATGCCTTTAATATTGTTGATGCAAGCCCCTTTGGTCGTGATCCAATGCATGAATTGGCAGAGGCCTGTCATGAGCTAGGGCTTGGCTTTGGCTTTTATTATTCACATTACCAGGATTGGACTACACCGGGTGGTTTTCGTGGGCCGGAAAAATATGCCGATGGAAGTCCCGCTTCGTTCGAGGATTATTTCTATAAAAAATGTAAACCGCAGGTTAAAGAAATATGCACACAATACGGTGATATCGATTTTGTATGGTTCGATACTCCCGGTGAAATGAAAAAAGAACTGGTTGTTGAGCTGGTTGATTTGGTGCGTGAGCTTCAACCCAATGCTATGCTATGTAGTCGTGTTGGACATGGAATGGGTGATTATGCCAGCTTGGGCGATATGGAAGTCCCTCCTGTAAATCATGAAGGCTTATGGGAAACATGTGATACCAATAACGACTCATGGTCCTATGCATGGTACGATAACAATTTTAAAAGTCCTAAGGAAATATTGCATCGTCTAATTGCTACAATAGCGCGTGGAGGTACTTATTTGTTCAATGTGGGACCTGATCAAAATGGCAAGGTACCTGAGATAGGAGCTAAGTTTTTGGAAGAAACAGGTCGTTGGATAAATAGGTATCCACAAGTGGTGTATGGTGCCAAAAGTTCGCCTTGGGGACATGCTTTGCCTTGGGGTGATGTGACTACAAAGGGTAATTCTTTGTTCCTTTCTGTTTTTGATTGGCCTCAGGATGGCAAATTGTATTTGCCTGGATTAGAAGACAAGATTTTATCGGCTAATTTATTAATGGATCAAAAGAACAAGGAAGTTTTTTGTCAGCAGGAAGAAGGGTGGACTGTAATCAATCTTCCTTATAAACCAAGTGATTCTTTAATATCTGTCATCGAATTAAAGATGCAGAATAATGCCGAAGATATCGTGATAAAATCAACCCATGGCATCTATCCTAATATTGCTACAAATTTAATAGCAGAGTTTGCTAAAGTGTCAGGGGCGGAGAAGAAAGAAGAGAAATGGATGGAAAAATTTGGAGAATGGAAACATGTTAATCAGATATCAAAATGGAGTAATGATGCTAAAGCAACATGGACTGTTAATGTGAAAGAACCCGGATACTATTATCTTGACTTGTGTTATAAAGGTAAGGATCGCTTAGTGTGGAAAACGCTAACAGATGAAGGTATAATGGTCCAAAACCAACAAGCAGCAACAGAAAAGTATGATTTTTATAAAATGGGTATCGTTGAATTTAAAGAAGCCGGAGAGCATGATATTTCTGTTTCTTTAGTCGAAGGAGATCCCATTACATCGAGTTTAAGATCTATTCAGATAACTCCAATACCTTAATATATCAGTAATAATATTATGACTATGAAATTTTTAAAGAGTAATTTAATTTGGCTTATGGTGGTGTCATTAG
>JBFHKL010000126.1:0-11650 GCA_041595375.1 Saccharicrinis sp. | reverse complement strand
TCGTATTTGGATTATAAGATCCAATACGCTCAATAAAATTACCATCACGTGGTGCTCTGCTATCTGCTACCACAATGTGGTAGAAAGCATGCCTTTTACGTCCGTGTCTAGCTAATCTAATTTTTACTGGCATGTGTTTAATTTTTATTTGTTTAACAAATGTTGCAAAAACTCTGTTTTGCGGGTGCAAAGTTAAACAATAAATTCAAAGTACAAACCACCTCATTTAAAATTTATTTTCTGTAGATCAATTATTTAACGCGTCCTCTTCTATTATCACTATTGCCCTTTGCCATACCGATTCCATTATTACACTTTAGGGTGTATTTAATTCTGCGTTCTTTTACTACAGGCCAAAACTCTTTATCGAGCTAAAGCAGCATTAAAAAACAAGGATAGTAGATATAATATTAAAACTACTATTTTATGCATCCCTTAAAACCAGGTCATTAATCACTCGGATTACACCGTGGTCATTATTAGTTGGAGCCATAAATTTAGCCACTTTTTTTACATCAGGATGTGCATTCTCCATGGCATAGCTATATTTTGCCTCTTGCAACATTTCTACATCGTTTAAGTAATCACCAAAAGCCATTGTTTCTGCTGGTGATATACCCAATTTTTGTTGTAATAGATGAATGGCAGCTCCTTTATTAATTCCTATAGGCATAAAATCAACCCAAATATCACCAGAACCAGCAACCGTCATTTGAGATTGATATTTCTCCCATACAGGCCAACTATTGGCTTTCCAGGTTTTTAAATCACACATAGCAACCTTCAGCACACTAATATCCAATTTGCTAAGATCATTTACATGCTCTATTTTCTTATAATATTTGCTTACTTCAGACATAAACTCCAAATCATCACTCTCCACGTAGGCCGTTTCTATGCCGCATAAGATAAGATTTACGCCCGGCGTGATTCTTGCATCATCAATCAAAGGCAAAATAGCTTCCTTACGAAAAGGATTTATGACAATTACCTCAGAACCCAGATCGATAAAGGCCCCGTTATCACATATAAAAAATATATCGTGCTTAAAAAAGCTAAACTGTGGAACTAAGGAGTAGGAAGGTCGACCACTTGCTACCGCAAAATAGATTCCTTTGTCTCTCAACTGTTGATATACCTTTTCAAAATCAGGCGACAACTCTTTATCATCATTGAGTAAAGAGCCATCCATATCTGTAACTATTAATTTTATCATGAGAATAAAGATAAGGCATTGTTCATGCATAAATATAAAAACAGTATCAGAAAAAATTACGGATTAAAAAAACGAACCATTTTATCAGACAAATAAAGATCTACAATTAACTGCACCATACCATTATAGTCATCAATCCCCTTACCCACATTATTCGATTTTAAATAAGTATCATTTACCTTCCCTGCAAAGCGGTTGATTCCCTCATTGGTTAACTTCTCCCAATGAAGATGTCTTGCCCTGATATCATTAATCACCTCAGGACGAATCATCTCTATTAGTTTTTCCCGATCAATAAAAGTTGAGGATTGATAAATAAAGAAATTTAAAGCATACATCCATCCAGAATAATTCACAAACCTATCTTTACTATTAACACAAACCATCCAGGCATAAAAATTAGCCTCTGCTTCACTTGTCACGCCAAACTGATGCGACATTTCGTGCGCCGATACAACAGGTACATCCCAAACAGACAAATAAGAATTGATATGCACCTCATTAAAAAAAGGCCCATAATACCCTGCGATACTAGCCTTGGCAAAAAAATCACTATATGTAATATATTTAATCCTTCTCACACCCAGAGGATAATCGATTTTTAAAAAATCCTGTAACTGTTCATATGAATTTTCCAACATTTCCTGATAATGATGTTGGTCATTTTTTTCGCACATACAATAAGCATCATTAGTATGTCGCACTACCTCCTTAAGGACTTGCAATAACACTTCATTATCAGGCTTCGACTCCGGCAAATCTAATCTAACATGCGCATCCTGCCTATAATAATTAAACCCCCACAACCAATAAAAGCTTGTATAAAGGATAGCAAACACCTGTAAAAAGCGTAATAAAAATCTTTTAAACCGCATCCTTTTAGTCAGCAACAATAAAATAGCCAGCAATAAAAGCAACACAAGCATGGTATAAATAACATCATCCAACGAAAAAGATAAATAAACCGATATATTTGATAACACAAATGCCACTTTTGGATAAAACCACTGGGTAAAGAAACGCTCTGTAATAGATGGAAAGTTCTTAAAAACAAGTGAAGCTAGAAAGGTTATTAAGGCTAAAAAAAATGGAAAAATATTTCTGTAATGCTTTTTGATAAGATTCATCATATGGTTTTACAAGGTTTTCTTACTACATTCGCTCATACAACAAATATAATGTTATAAAGCACTACAAACATTTAACTCAGATACAATTTTTTCGACATGCACATACATTTTATTGCCATTGGAGGCGCTGCCATGCACAACTTAGCTATCGCCTTACACACTAAAGGATATAAAGTTACAGGATCTGACGATGAAATTTTTAATCCTTCGAAAAGCAGGTTACAGAAACACGGATTATTACCTGAAACATTTGGATGGTTCCCAGAGAAAATTAACAAGGATATTGATGTAATCATATTAGGCATGCATGCTCGAAAGGATAACCCAGAGCTACTTAAAGCACAGTCATTAGGCTTAAAAGTATATTCATATCCCGAATATTTATTTGAACAATGTAAGGATAAAAAACGGGTAGTGATAGGCGGTAGTCATGGCAAAACAACGATAACCTCGATGATTATGCATGTGCTCAAAGATCTGAAGCACCCATTCGATTACATGGTAGGTGCTCAAATAGAAGGTTTTGACACCATGGTGAGCCTTTCTCACGAGGCGGAGATTGCAATCTTTGAAGGTGATGAGTATTTATCTTCACCCATTGATTTACGCCCAAAATTCCACTGGTACAAACCACACATTGCCCTATTATCAGGGATAGCATGGGATCATATCAATGTTTTTCCAACTTGGGAGAATTATACCGATCAGTTTTCCATTTTCACCAATTCGATTGAAAAAAAAGGAAGCCTTATTTGGTATGCCTCAGATAACGAGCTACAGAAGATAGCTACCCACCTGCGACCTGATATTCGTTCCTTAGCCTACGAAGAGCTTCCTTCAACCATTACTAATGGAAAAACAACCATCTCCTTTAACGATAAAAAATATACCCTTTCCATATTTGGTGCCCACAACCTACAGAACTTAAACGGAGCCCGACTTGTTTGTGCTGAGCTGGGTATATCCGACGAACAATTTTTAACCAGTATCCAATCCTTTACAGGAGCAGCCAAAAGGCTTCAAACACTAAAGAACAATGAAGAATCTATAATATTTTTAGATTTTGCACACTCTCCCTCTAAACTCAACGCAACTGTAGAAGCAGTAAAAAACCAATACCCCAACAGAGAGCTGGTTGCCTGCATGGAATTACACACATTCAGCAGCCTGAATAAAAATTTCTTGCCACAATACAAGGGCAGTATGGATCTGGCAGATATAGCTTATGTATATTTTAATCCTCAGGTAGTTGAACACAAAAAACTACCTCCCATAAGCGAAAATGACATATTTGAAGCATTTGGCAATAAGAAAGTTACTGTATTCTCCAATACTCAACAACTTCAGGATACTTTAAGAAAGACATCGTGGAAAAATAAAAATCTTCTCTTTATGAGTTCTGGAAATTTTTCGGGAATTAACTTTCAGGATTTCGCCGAAGAATTGATAGAAGAAAGTTAATAACAAGAATACATTATCAGATATTTGTACCCTTTCCCTAAAAAAAAGGGTACAAATACCTATAAAATAGCGTGACATAAGCGTGACAGTGAATCATAACAATTACTATACACCACAATATAAGTAAATTATCTCTAACAAATAGATTCTAATTCAATACATAAACAGCCCACTAATAACTGATTTCCAATCCTTTAATCCCCAATGTAGTTTTGTCACACTTTTGTCACGCCTGCTATTTCCCATCTGAAACTACAACATCGTATATTTGACATTCCCTTATTAGCTTATCGCTACAACTAATTCTCTTAAAAAAATCAACTGCTAAAAATTAACAACGTCATTTTCATTTTATAATAATTGACAAAACAGCACCATTGACTACCCAGGCGATTAAACAAGTTAAAAACAAGAACATGGTAACATTTAAATATAATCCTAAAGATAAATATTTAGAGACATTTTTCATTGGTAAAATATCTCCTGGAGAAATAATCCATTTCTTTAATTCTTTGACAAAACACAACGATCTACCAATGGATTTGAAGATTCTTATTGATGTATCGGAAGGCTCCTTAAACATTAACCCGGCAGACTTAAATTATATTCTTGAAGAAAACATCAAGATGTTTAGAACCTATAACACCTTAAAGATTGCCTTAGTAACTACAAACCCAATAGATACGGCATTAGCAGTTATCTATTCCCGGCTAATTGATCTCGAACGATATCAATTCATTGTGTATTGCGAGATGAAAACGGCACTACAATGGTTAAGAAAGGGCACAAGCACCTGTAAATTTTACCCTAAAACCATTCTATCTTACATGCCACCCCGAGATCATTATCATATTTAACTTATTAAGCATTTTCATGCACAAAACATTTCCTAACCCCAATAAAAAAGGGGATCTCCATCACTGAAGATCCCCTTTTGTATATCAGATAATACTTATTAGTATCTGTAATGATCGGGTTTAAATGGTCCTTCCTGTGGAACACCAATATAATCGGCCTGCTCTTTTGATAACTTAGTTAATTTAACACCTAATTTACCCAAATGTAAACGGGCCACTTCTTCATCCAAATGTTTAGGTAAGGTATAGACCCCAATTTTATAATCTTTCATCCAAAGCTCTAACTGAGCCAATGTTTGATTAGTAAAGGAGTTACTCATAACAAAACTAGGATGCCCTGTTGCATTACCCAGATTAACCAGTCTACCTCTTGACAAAAGAATGATTGCGTGTCCATCAGGGAATTCAAACATATCAACCTGAGGTTTAATATTATTTTCTTTGATACCCGGATATTTTTCCAGTTTCTCCACCTGAATTTCATTATCAAAATGGCCAATGTTACAAACAATAGCCTGATCTTTCATTTTCTCCATGTGCTCAATGGTAATAATATCCTTATTTCCTGTTGTAGTCACATAAATATCCGCTTCAGATAAGGCATCCTCGGTGGTAGTTACCTCAAATCCCTCCATAGCAGCCTGAAGAGCACAAATAGGATCTATTTCTGTAACTAAGACACGAGCCCCAAAGCCTCGCAGACTTTGCGCACAACCTTTACCTACATCACCATAACCGCATATTAAAGCAGTTTTTCCGGCCACCATTACATCGGTACCCCTTTTAATACCATCGGCTAAACTCTCTCTACATCCGTAAAGATTATCGAATTTTGATTTAGTTACCGAGTCGTTTACATTAATAGCGGGAAACAACAACTCCCCTTTTTCCATCATATGATACAAACGATGTACACCTGTAGTTGTTTCTTCACTTACTCCCTTACATTTTAAGGCAGCCTTAGTCCAGCGCGCTGGTTTTTTTTCGAATTCGATTCTTAAACGTTTAATCAACTCACGATAATCTTCGCCTTCTCCGCTATAATCCTTATTTAAAATAGAACTATCTTTTTCAATATCACATCCTAAATGAATCATCATGGTAGCGTCACCACCATCATCTACAATCAGATCAGGACCTTCTCCATCACCAAAATCAAGAGCTCTTTCAGTACACCACCAGTATTCTGCCAGTGTTTCTCCTTTCCAGGCATAAACAGGCACTCCTGCTTTTGCAATAGCAGCAGCTGCATGATCCTGAGTACTATAAATATTACAGCTACACCAACGCACATTGGCACCCAATTCAACTAATGTTTCTATGAGCACGGCTGTTTGAACAGTCATATGCAAAGAACCCATCACATTGGCACCTTTCAAAGGCTTTTCTTTCCCATACTTTTCCCTCAATGCCATTAAGCCCGGCATCTCCTTTTCAGCTATCTCAATCTCTTTTCTACCGAAATCTGCCTCCGCCATATCTTTCACTTTATACGGAAGTGCATCTGTTAATATTTCAGACATATCATTCATTTTTTTATTTGACTGCAAAAGTAATAAAATAGGTAATCACATGATACTTTTAATACAATGATTGATTTTAGAAAAACAAAATCAATAAATTATAGTTCACCTATTCTGTAATATTCAATTTTTATCAATTATTTGAGGAGAGAATACTCCTCACTTCTTTTTCATCTTTTTTGAGCTGTTCTTTTAATTGTTCCAGCCCATCAAACTTTATTTCATCCCTCACTCTTCTTTCAAAAACAACCCGGACCTCCTCGGAATAAACATCCCGATTAAAATCAAAAATATGAACTTCTATTGTTGGTTCATTATTTTGGGTATTCAAGGTAGGACGGACTCCTATATTTAACATCCCACCATAAACTTTTCCCATCACCTCAATACTACAAGCGTAAACACCATTTTTAGGAATTAGCTTATACTGCTCATTGGGTTTTATATTGGCAGTTGGAAAACCTAATTTACGACCTAATTTTTGTCCGCCCGCAACGGTTCCAAACAACGAATAAGAATAACCAAGCATCTTATTGGCTTGCATCACATTGCCCGCCTTTAAAAGTCTTCTAACAACAGTTGAACTCACTGGCTCATCTTTTTCATAAACAGCACTCACCCTCGACAAGCCAAAATCATACTTATCAGCTAAACGCTGATAATCCTCAAAATCATGCAATCTATCTTTTCCAAAGCGATGATTATAGCCAACCACCAGATGTTTCATTTTTAGCTTACCTAACAAAATCTCTACAATGAACTCCTCTGCTGTTTTACCAGCGAGTTCTAAGCTAAAGGGAAGTAAAAACAATTGTTTAATCCCCTGCTGGCTAATCATCCTTGTTTTTTCATCAAGAGTAGTGATAAACGAAAGATCGTGGGTATTTTTTTTTAAAACCATACGCGGATGAGGCCAAAAAGTTAATACAGTAGGCAATAATTTCTTTGTCTCAGAAACCTCAATCAAATGATTTAACAATTTTTTGTGTCCTGCATGCACTCCATCAAACATACCGATAGTTACAACAGTGTTTTCTCCAATATATGAACTAGGATTAGAATAAACCTTCATTTAAAATAACAATTAAGCTTCAAAATTAAGCTAAAAATTTAGATTATAGCGTACTTTTTGTGAGTCGTTAAAACCAGCTTTTAAATAACAAATGGTTTCCTAATACAAACAGCTAATTAAATGCAATAGCATTTAATAATTACTAACGTTGCTCTATAACTTATAAAAAGGCAACATGTAAGCGCACTGACGATTGTTTTTTATCAATTTAAAGCTTACTCAGATCTTTAGTAAAGGCTCTTCTGAGTTTAAATTTCTCAAAATATTCAATTACCAATCTCAATAAATCAAAATATAAGGTAAAATACAGAATAAATATTGAAATCCATATGGCCAATACGTTAAAGAATGGCGTTGGAACAACAAAGCCCATGAAATTTTTATTTGGCGCAAAGAAATGAGCTCTACCCCATGCAGATGTACCATTAATTAACACTGGATCTTTGTGAGAGATATATCTATCACCCAACAACTCTATCTGTTTAAGCTCTCCTTTATTTAAAACCAAGGCAGCCAGTTTATCATTATAATATTCCTGTTTTAACTCCTGAACGCTTGACACACTCCCCTTCGTAGCAATCAATTTCTTGTATTTGGCATCTTTAATATTTTTGTATTTCCGATATTGATTTTGAAAATAACTGGCCAAACTATCTATCAATACACCTGATTGATTGATCCCATATTCGTTTAAACCACTGGTCTGAGAATCAATCAAGTATCTAACATACTCATCAGACACATTTTTCATCTTAACCAATTCATTGGTGATAATATCCAAATTTGCCTTTGCACTTTCCAAATCTCCCTGAGCTAAATAATTTTCACTGCGAAGATGATGTTGTTTTAATTTAGGCAGTAATAATGATGTATAATACGACGCCTGGCTGATTTTTTGCTCATCTTCAAAGAACATCATCTCAAATTCATTATTTGCAAACTGATTAACCGCCAATGCCTCATAGGCCCATCTGGATGTCATCAAGTCACCAATACGAGGTACATATTCGGTGGCCGCAATAGATTTATGCAGTTTATTAAAATCTACAATCACTCCACTAAGAAGTAATTGGGGAACTAAAACAAGTGGAATTAAAATATAAATAGCTACAACAGATTTTAAACCGCTACTAATATTCAGTCCCAGCATATTTGAAAAACAAGCTGTTGAAAATAAAATCATCCAATAGCTAAAATTCAATCCCTTTATTTCAAGTATAGTATTTCCTATAATTACTAATGATAAAACCTGAAAAGCAGAGGTTCCAAACATGATCATAATTTTACTGTTCAGATAGCTCGAACGACTTAAATTCAAAAACTTCTCACGCTGAAGCAGTTTACGATCTTTTATTATTTCCTCGGCACTCACATTTAATCCCAGAAAAAGAGCCACCACCACGGTCATAAACAAATAGGCAGGAATATTAGAATTTTCGCTGAAAACATATTGAGATGGATTACTACCTACCCCACTAATAAACTTAGTAAAATAACCTACTATAAGAGCTAACACAGGCGCCTCAAGAGCATTTATAAGCATATATTGCTTATCCTTCCATTTCGAAAGACTATCGCGATAGGTATACACCAAAAACTGTTGAAACCTGCCAGGTATATTATAAAGGTTATAGGGTAATTTCTCTTTCTTATCTGGTTTCTTACTCTGTTTCCAGTCAAATTTGCTTTCAATATCTCTTTGGTATAGTTCATACCATTCAACGGGTTTAACCTTACGTTTCCTGATTAGCTTACCATTGGGGTTAACCATTCTTGCTTCAATAATGCGGAGAGGCTGCTCTACTTTCACATTACCGCACAAATAACACTCACTATCTTCAGGATTTACATAATTAGCCTTTTGCTTGAAATATACAATCGCATCCATAGGGTTACCATTGAAGATAATATATCCTCCCTTATCGATGATAAGCAACTTATCATGTAACTTATATAAATCGGAAGACGGTTGGTGAATATTGATTATTACCAACTTCCCTTTTAAAGTTTGACGTTTAAGCAAAACCATTACCTTTTCCGAATCGGAGGATGAAAGGCCTGAAGTGGGCTCATCGACAAAAAGAATAGAAGGTTCCCTTATTAGTTCAAGTGCAATATTAAGGCGTTTACGTTGACCTCCACTTAAAATTTTATTTAACGGACTTCCCACCACAAGATCCCGCGCTTCAACCAAATCGAAATCCTTGATTGCAGAATCTACAAGCTCGACAATTTCCTTTTTCGATTTATCGCTAAAGCACAGACGAGCATTACAATACAAATTCTCAAATACCGTCAACTCTTCAATAAGCAAATCTTCCTGGGGCACATATCCAATTACCCCTTTCAGTTTTTCTTCATATTCTTGTATTTCGAGCCCATTAATGTGGATAGAACCACTTGATAATTTGTAATTCCCATTTAGCACGTTAAGCAGGGTAGATTTACCTGTTCCACTTCCACCCATAATACCCACCAGCTGCCCTGATCTACCAGTAAAGCTAAAGGGATGAATTCCCACCTGGCGATCGTTAAACTTATACTCTACATCTCGCGCTTTTAACACAATCCTACCCTTATCAATCTGCTGAACAAAAACTTCAGCCACTTTTCCATAATAAACAGGAGCCATTCGAGAGGTTTTAATAACCGACCCTACAGATAAGATATAGGAGTTATTATGCTCTACCTTATGACCATTTAAGTAGAGATTTCTATCGCCCGAGTAACGAAATATAAAAGTATGCGTACTCGCAATATGTAACACCCAAACATAAATTTGCTGCTTAGGGTTATACATATGCTTAAACCCAGCCACTGGAGGATTTTCCTGCCCACTAATCACCAAGACTTTTTCCTTATCCTGCACTTCCATAGGTCCTTGCAGGATAAATGCTTTGAGCAGTTGATAATCATCCTGATTAATCATCATGCCTTCCGACAATTTATCAACAATCTTTTCTCCTATGGTACTAATTTTCTCTTCCCTACGAATAAATTCAAAGAGCTGAACTAACAACCATATTTTCGATTCTCTTTCCAGTTCTTTATTCAGTTCTTCACATATAAAGTCTATTTGACTGTAGTTTTCTGAAGATTGGCGTTCAACTTCAGATTGAATAGGACTGTAAGTATATTTATGAAACTGATGAATATAGTAATTAAATCGTTGCAGATACTGTTCAACATATTCACGATTAAAACTGCGCAATAACTCTTGCTCAATTAAATTACGTGCACTATCGAGCCTGCTTTCTTTACTAACATTAGTTAAAAGAGCATAGAGCTTCATCAACGCATCAAGTAAGGTTTCGCTCATAACAGGGATTAACTTTATTTGGTATTAGAATATCAAATTTTAGGTTAAAAATAATCATTACAACTAAATTTTTAACCTCACACGCAAATTAAAATAGGCTTATACAAAAAAAGCGAC
Source organism: Saccharicrinis sp. (assembly GCA_041595375.1). Lineage (GTDB taxonomy): Bacteria > Bacteroidota > Bacteroidia > Bacteroidales > Marinilabiliaceae > Saccharicrinis. The sequence goes on along the minus strand of JBFHKL010000126.1, from coordinate 955 downwards.
CAAAAACTTGGTCGCTTAAAATATAATAAGTGGTAACATATTAATCTTCAACCGAAACAAATTTTGAACGAACCTTCAAAGACTCTTCAGCAATTTGTGTCATTTGTTCTTGGGTAATCGCTGTAGTTTCAATCGATGCATAAATAGAGGCTAATTCCGACAGATCATCAATAGTTTCTGCCACACTCGCTTCTGTTTTATAATCAGAAAGTATCTCCATTAATTTTACCAAAGGATCTTTTTGCTTTAGCACAATCTCAATCATCTCCTTACTGTTAAAGGTTTCTTCCGAGATATGAGTAGCAATATACAATCCTTCTACCCAGGCACCTGCCATTACCAATGCAGAAACAGGGGCGCGGTTATTTCTCTGTAAGAAATCGTAAGTATCGTAAAACGAATTAGTGATTAGTTCAACCAAAACTTCCTTGTTATCCTCGTTGGCTTCAATTTGTTCAGGCAAATCTTCACTAACCGCACCTTGAAGATCTAAACCTTCTAACAACGCACGTGAGGCATCCATAAAATTAAGAGTCTCTTGTTTTTGGTTATAGGTGCTGGCATAACTCAAATCCCCACCATAAATACCGAGGTTTAATGCTTTTTCTTTTTCTGTAAAATACTTTGAAGCATTGTCTGTACTATTTGTAAGTTCAAATATATACGAGGCTTCTATTTTATTAAGCATTTCAACAATTTCAAATGAAGTAGGAAGAGGATAAACAAACTCACGTACTTCATTTTCCACCTCAGCTTTATCAATCTGAACAGCTTCTGATTTCTGACCTTTATTAGCACCTGTATTACAAGATGCCATCACAAAACTCATGGCAATTAATAATGAGGTAATTCCCCATATAGAACTTTTTTTCATCTGTTTAAGTTTATTTTCATTTGTCATATGCCCGTCAACGCATACGTACAGGCATCAAGTTAAATTGATTATTTTTTGTAT
>JBFHKL010000125.1:0-11758 GCA_041595375.1 Saccharicrinis sp. | reverse complement strand
CATTATCCATTGGTTTAGCCAATATTCCGAATTCTGCACAAAAGAATATGGTCATAAGGTAAAAAACTGGATCGTATTAAACGAACCCATGACCTTTACCGGATTAGGGTATTTCACAGGCTATCATGCCCCTGGAAAAACGGGTTTAGTCAATTTTTTAAAGGCTGCGCACCACGTATGCTTATGCAACGCTATTGGAGGCAGAATAATCCGTAAGAATGTAGAAAATGCAAATATTGGCACTGCTTTTAGTTGTTCCTATGTAAAACCTGTTAACCAATGGTTTTTTAACCGAAGAGCTGCCAAACGCATGGAAGCTTTATTGAACCGCTTCTTTATAGAGCCAACCCTTGGTCTGGGTTATCCTACAGATATCATGCCCGGGCTAAACATGATCCATCGCTATTTTAAAGAAGGCGATGAGGAACTGGTAAAATTTGATTTTGACTTTATTGGATTACAATATTACTTTAGGGTAGTTACCAAATTCAGTTTATTTCCTCCTGTGTTATTTGCCTCAGAAATACCCCCCAGCAAACGAAACTGCAATGTTAACGCAATGGGATTGGAAGCCTACCCGAAGGGATTATCCAAACTTTTAAAATTTTACAATCAATACAAGGGCATAAAAAAGATAATCATCACCGAAAGTGGTGTATGTTATCCCGATTATATGATCAACGGCAAGGTATATGATATTAAACGACTGCGTTATCATAAAAAAATGCTCAAAGAAATTTTAAAAGCAAAAAAACATCACATTCCAATAGCCGGCTATTTAATATGGACCTTAATAGATAATTTTGAATGGCGCGAAGGTTTTGAACCTCGGTTTGGATTGGTCTATAACGATTTTAATAGGCAAATAAGAACAGTAAAATATTCCGGCAAATGGTTTAAGGACTTTTTATCCTAAATACATTACGTTGTTCACCATAAATACATGCGCTTCCTTCTATCCAATGCTAAGGGATGAACAATAGGTTTTTCCATAAAAAAACTTCATTTTTACATTCTGGAATAAACCTATTTTTCATGACTATATCGATTATTACGGCCACATTCAATGCTGAAAAAACCGTTGAAACAGCTATAAAATCAGTTCTACAACAAACGTATACTGATATTGAATATATCATTGTGGATGGGGGATCTACCGATAGAACCTTATCTATTATTGAACGATACAAAAACAATATTCATCATCTTATTTCTGAACCTGACCAGGGTATTTACGATGCTTTAAACAAAGGAATCAGTCTTGCCACAGGTCAAATCATTGCCTTTTTACATGCTGATGATTTATATGTTAATGATGGAGTGATCGCAGCTGTAGCAAAGGCTTTTGCACAAAATACATGCGATGCCGTATATGGTGATTTAGAATATGTTCAATTTCAAAACCCAAATAAAGTAATCCGATACTGGAAAAGTCAGGTTTTTAAACCATCCCTACTCAAAACTGGCTGGATGCCCCCACACCCAACTTTATTTGTACGCAAAAGTATTTATGATACCATTGGTCATTTTAATCTCCACTACAAAATTGCTGCCGATTACGATTTCGTTCTACGCCTTTTCTCTAAAAAAGAATACACCTTTTATTATCTACCACATGTAATTATTCGCATGAGGCTGGGGGGAGCAAGCAATAAAAGCATCAAAAATATCGTTCTAAAATCCAGAGAAGATATGCAGGCACTGAAACAAAATAGAGTAGGTAGCGTATTTACTCTGATATGCAAAAACCTGTCAAAATTGCCACAGTTTATAAAACGATAATCTATTGTGCCAATAAAAATCACATAACTACTTACATGAAACACATCCATTCTATTCTCCTTATTTTTTTTCTATCTCTTGTCTTTAGTTTACAGTCTGCTGCACAAGAAATTAGTCATTACAATAACGAGCAGTTTAATCCATTTCAAAAGGTAGTTTATCAACCCGGAAATAATTTCCACACCTCGGTTAAACCTTATAGTTTAAGTAAAATTAGTTCGCTCACCAATACCGATTCCTTGATATATGAAGACATCAGAGTTCCCCAAGGAGACCTGAACTTTTGGAAACGTATTTTTCATGATGACCTGCTGCATTGGGAAGATAAAGATATATCCATAAAAATTAATCCTCTATTTAATTTTGAACTTGGCAACGAGATGGAGGAAGGGATCAATACCTGGACAAATACCCGCGGCCTCTTTATAGAAGGAACCTTTGGTGAAAAATTTTATTTCTATACAGATATACTTGAAAACCAAGCTGTATTCCCCAATTACATCGACGAATTCATTTACGACAACAAGGTTGTTCCTGGAGAAGGAAAATCAAAAAACTATACCGAAGATACTCATGATTATTCCCAGTCAACAGGATTTATATCCTACAATCCTGCCCAATGGTTTAATATTCAACTAGGACAAGGAAAAAACTTTATAGGCGACGGTTACCGTTCGTTATTATTATCGGATAATGCCTTTAGCTATCCTTTTTTGAAATTCAGTGCAGAATTTAAAAAGGTACATTACATGGTGATGTGGACACAAATGCGCGATATAAACATTAACGATGATTTGGAAAGCAATGATACGCGTTATCCCGATAAATATGCGGCCTTACATTATCTGACGATGAATATCGGTGAGCGTCTTTCGCTGGGGTTATTCGAAAGTGTTATATGGGCCGGTGAAGATACTACCGGACAAAGAAACTTTGATGTAGCCTATCTGAATCCTATTATATTGTATCGCCCTGTTGAATATTCGTTAGGTTCACCCGATAACATGACTATGGGATTAAATGCCAAATATATTATTGGTAAAAAAAACGTGGCTTACGGACAGTTTGTTATGGGAGAGTTTAAGTTTGATGAAGTATTTTCAGGAAACAAATGGTGGGCGAACAAACAGGGTTTTCAATTGGGTTTAAAAAGCTTCGATCTGTTTGGCATAAACAACTTGTATTTCCAAACCGAATACAATCAGGTACGACCTTATACCTATTCGCATAGAGAAGTAACCACCAATTATGGCCATTACAACCAACCATTGGCTCATCCTTTAGGAGCTAATTTCAAGGAGAGCGTTTCTTTTTTACGATATAAGCATCGTCGCTTCATATTTAATTCAGAGCTTATGATAGCTATGAAAGGAAAAGATTATGATGATGACGAAACCAGTTATGGTGGAGACATTTATAAAGATAACGATTACAGGATTGGTGATTATGGGAATTACATTGGGCAGGGCTTAAAAACTAATATACTCTATTTAGAAAGTAGCATTAGTTATATGGTGAATCCACGTAATAACTTAAATATTGCCATTGGAGGTCGTTACCGAAAAGAATCGAACAACTCCGAAACACAAAACACCCGCATGTTATGGTTTGCTATTCGAACCTCTATCAAAAATATATATAACGATTTTTAACCCTATTCATACGAAGAAATGGCTTGTTCGTCGATTTTATTTTAAAAACGGCTACACTTCTGGTTAATTTGTTACAAGTTTTAATTCAGACAACTCTTTATTAAAACAAAACTCCTTAATCTGAAATAATATGAACAGCAATTTTATATTCTGGTGGCGTATTGCCATTAGTGTAGTAATAGTTATTACTGGTATCTATTATACATTAAAAGAACTTCGTGATAAAAATATGGAATAGAAAGTATTTTTTATGTATAAAAAAATGCATCATATTGGTGTAGTGCAAATCGATGAATTAAAGTACAATTATGCTTTTGAACATGAACCTACAAGCCAGGAAGATGATGAAAGACTTCACTCAAGCCCCTTCTACATTTTGTTTGTTGTTGATTATGATGATTTTATAAAAGTCCAAAGCATCAAAGATATTACAATAGATATTTATGCCACACAGCTGCGAAACATAGCTGCCCATATAGTCAATATTGAAAAAATAAAAGGTAAAAAAGCCCGCTTTGCCATTAAACTAAATATAGATAAGGAACATTACGATGACTTGATAACCGGGCAACAAGCCTTTATTACTGTTTTTTATAAAGAAGAAAAAGAATAACGAAAAAAAAAATAAAGACAGCCTACCTTAGATTATCTGTAAGCCATTAAATATCTACACTTAAAACAAACAACTGCTTATAAAAACCAGTTTAATCCTCACATATAACTATTTGATTTTAGCCTTTTATTTTTGATATGGCATAAACAGCATCTACCCAACTATCGTTATCGTTTAAGCTTTCTACCATTTGCAATTCTTCCCCTCCACTTTCCAAAAACATCTCTTTGTATTCATAAGCTATTTCAATAACTGTTTCCAGACAATCGGTTACAAAAGCAGGAGCCACTACTAAAACTTTTTTATGTCCCTTTTTTACCAACGCTTGCAATGTTATATCGGTAAATGGTGTTAGCCAGTTTTTAGAGAGGCGACTTTGAAAAGATACCGTATAATCATTCTCCTTTAATCCTAATTTCATGGCCAACAACCTAGATGTCTGGTAACAGGTAGCTTTATAGCATTTTTGACCGTGCTCAGGCATTTTTAAATGGCAGGTACAGGTTTTACTCCCGATACCTGGATGAATTTTATTCACCTGTCTGTCAGGTAAACCATGATAGGAAAAAATAATATGATCGTATCTATTTATATTATAACTCTCTATACGTTTTACAAAAGCATTAATAAAAGCCGGATGGCTATAAAATTGTTCCACAAACTCAAGCTTAGGATTTGTTTTCCATTTCTTAAGCTCCTTTTCTACCTTCAGTTTTGTTGATAAGGTAGTAGAGCTAGCATATTGGGGGTACATCGGAAAAATAAGCAACTCGGTATATCCATTCTTCTCCAATTGAGAGAGCAACTGTTTTAACGATGGGTTTCCGTAACGCATGGCTGAGAATACATCATACTGCTCCCCATATTTTTGATTTAATTTTTCAACCAAATTATTTTGGTAAAACAACAAAGGTGAACCTTTAGAAGTCCACAACTTTTGATACAATTTGGTTGAATTACCAACCCGGAAAGGAATAATAATCAGATTTACCAATATTTTTTGCAACAACCAAGGAATATCAATAACCAACCTATCGTTTAAAAACTCCGATAAGTATCTGCGAACAGCTTTTTTTTCGGGCTTATCAGGCGTACCTATATTAATCAGGATAAGTGCTTTTTTCATATACTCTAATTAAAAATTAGCGAAACTTCACTAACCAGTGCAAATTTCAATCATAAAGCTCCCGCTTAGGTGGACAGCTTGTGTGAGAGAAACTTTATCATGGCTCGTTTCATACAGTTAAATTTCTTACCAACAAAACAGCTTGTTTTACGCGATCAGCCATTCCTATTCCATCTCTGATATTTCCTACCAAAAATAAACCGGGATACTGCTTTTCCATTTCTTCAATGGCTTTTAACTTCTCCTCCGATAATATATCATATTGAGGTATGGCATGATGGTATCTGAATACTTTAAGTAAATCGGGCTTATTTTGTTCACCTAATGTTGAGCTTAATGTTTCCAACACTATTTCTTCAATCTCCACATCGCTCTTTTGAATCATTTCTGGTTTCTTCATCCCCCCCATAAAAACAGACAGAAGGGCGCCCTTTTTAGGACAACGACCTTTGAATAAAGAACCCGGAAATAAAACACCCAACACATTCTTATTTTCAAGCGTAGGCACCAACCCACCAAAAGCATTAATCCTTCTCCCCGACCATTTTTTATAACCCACAGCCACCTGTAATACTTTGGCATAATTTGTTTTAGCAACACTTTGAATAAGATCTTTATTTATAAAGGGCAACAAGTCTGCCAATGCATAGCCACCAATGGTGGATACAACATTTTTTGAATGAATCACGATCTTTGTATCTTGCTTTTTTAACTGAGTTAAGTAGCCATTCTCAACCAGTTCAATATCAACATCTTCACAACTGCACAAAAGTTTGTCTGCGGGAATATTTTTTTCCAATGCCTTAATCAGGTTCCCCAGTCCCCCTTTTACCGAAAAAACCTCACGAGTAACTTTTTTCTGTAATTCAGTTTTAGGTTCTTTTTTCTTTTTGATAGCACCTTTGATAAAACTACCATAATCCTGTTCTAACCAATACAGCTTAGGCAAGGCATATCGGGTAATTAAATCAGCAGGGTTACCGGCATAAATACCTGAAATGAAAGGATCAACAGCATAATCCAAAAAACTCTTTCCCAGCCTACGTTTTACCATCTCAGCCAACGTTTCATTGGGGTTTGTTCCTTTTTTACGGAAAGGCTCTCCGAGGAATCTGAATTTATCATATAAAGTAAACAAAGGCGTGCCAATAGCTTGTTTTAATCCTGAAGGCAAAGGCTGCCATTGGTTATTCTTTAAAATCCATCGTTCATTTGCATCTTCTCTGGTTAACTCCAAAGTACAATCCTTTTTCAAATCTTCAAATAACTGAACAATTTCTTCAGAGCCCAGTACACCTGTTGTTGGACCGCCTTCATATACAAAACCATCTTGCTCATGGGTCTTAATTACACCACCAACATGATTGCTTTTTTCTACCACCATCACTTCCTTGCCGGCTTTTGTCAGATAATAAGCAAGAGTCAGTCCTGTTAAGCCGGCGCCAACAATCACTGTTTCTGTATGTATATGCTGCATGAATTAAAGAGATTTTGAATATAATTTATTTTCACTTTTTAAATCAGGATCAAAAGATGCTGCTATATTACGAATAAACAAACTGCCCAATTCGGTAACCCTTATTTCCTGCTTGTTATATTCAATGAGTTCATCCTTATGAAAATCCTGAAGTGTTGCTTCATTGTACTTAACGATGTCTTTTACTTCCTTCACATCCAATTTACTATTTGCAGCAATGATTGACCAAACTACAATTTTATTACACATCAGCTCATTGATCACCATCCGTATAACCTTTTGTTCCTTGCTTACCTTCAGCCCTTTTTCTATGGGAAACTCCTGATTCAGGATTGATTTTTTATACAAGGCTATATCTTTGGTATTTTGTGCATAAGCAGAGGTCAATTGACTAATTCCTGAAACACCAAGTGCATATACCTGTCCTGTTGTCTTCCGAGTACAATACCCTTGAAAATTACGATGTAATTGGTGTTTTTTTAAGGCTAAACTAAGTTCATCCTCAGGTAAGGCATAATGATCCAATCCTATAGATACGTAACCGGCATCCAACAATAAGTGATACGCAGCCATAAACATATCCATTTTTTCATCGGCCGTTGGCAATCCTTTGTCTTCAAGTATCCTCTGGTTTTCTTTCAACCAGGGCACATGTGCATAGGAAAAGGTAACCAGCCTGTCAGGTCTGGCCTGAATTGCTTTTTCAATGGTCTTTTTAAATCCTTCTACGTGTTGACCGGGAAGTCCATAAATAAAATCCAGATTTACGGCCATGCTATGATCCCTATTTTTTACATAGGCTATAAGCTCGTTTACAGGAATAGCAGAAGGACGTCGGTTTACATCTCTCAGCACCTCCTCATTAAAATCCTGTATGCCAAAGCTAAAACGATTAAAACCCGCATCAAATAACATATCCAGGTAAGTATAATTTAGCAAAGCAGGATTACATTCAATAGCCACTTCCGGATGATCAACTACTTCAAACTCTTTAAATATCTCGTCATTAATTGCCTTCAAATATTCTGCTTTAATAGCATTGGGCGTACCCCCTCCGTAATGAATCTGAGATACCTGACGACCCTTATCAATATACTGGGCCAACATTTTAATTTCACTCTTTAGCGCCTCTACATATTCCTTTATCGCTTCGGCGTCTTGCATTTTAATGGCATTACAACCACAGTAATGGCATATTTGAGCACAAAACGGAATATGTATATAAAAAGCAATCAGCTTTGGATCCTCCAAATTTGATTCCTTGATTTGTAAAATATAATCTTCCTTGTTAAAATCTCCCGTAAAATAATTAGCCGGTGGATAACTGGTATACCTGGGAACAGGCACATTATATTTCTCTAATAATTCTTTTTTTACTTGCATAGTCACTTAAATATAAGGCCTACAAAATTACAAAAAAGCAACGAATACACCGTGACTTTTAACATAAACACATCCCACTGTCTTTTAATTGCTAAAAAAATATTTGATATTTAATATTTTTCACTTACTTTGCAATTCAAAGTACTTTAATATGATGACAAAACAAAAATCAGCAGAAGACCTAAAGGTCATTCGACAAATAATGGAAGATTCTACAAAATTCTTGTCATTGAGTGGATTATCAGGAATTTTGGCAGGAGCATTTGCCTTAATAGGCGCTGCAGTAGCTTATTTTTTTATTTTAGATGCCGGGGATCATTATTACAATGAATACATGATTTCTCTTACCTACAAAACCACTTCATCCATTAGGATTTCGTTATTAGCTGATGCGGCAGGTGTTTTCTTGCTGGCTATTACCACCGCCTACTACCTTTCGCACCAAAAAGCTAAAAAAGCCAAGGTTAAACTATGGAATAGTGCAGCAAAAAAATTGTCTTTAGAAATGGCTATTGGACTGATCATTGGTGGATTATTCTGCTTAATACTCATTTACCATGGCGATTTAAGAATGGTTGCTTCTGCTACCTTAGTTTTTTACGGACTCACCTTAATTAACATTGCCAAATATACCCATCGAGATATTAAAGTACTTGGATATTTTGAGACTATATTAGGACTATTGGCCGGAATATTTTTAAACTATGGTATATTTTTCTGGAGTATTGGTTTTGGGATATTTCATATTATTTACGGAGTTGTAATGTACTTAAAATATGAAAGATGCAAGGCTTAATTTCAGAATTAAATAAACACTTTGAAAGTAGAATACGACTTGGTATTATGGCTGCTTTAATGGTAAACGAAAGTCTTGACTTTAATGCCCTTAAAGAATTATTAGACCTTACGGATGGTAATTTAGCCAGTCATCTTAAAGCTCTAGAGAAAAACGAATATATTGTTATCAACAAAAAATTTATTGGCAGAAAACCTAACACAACCTACACGGCAACATCATCAGGTAAAGAGCAGTTTACCAAACACTTAAATGCATTGGAGAAATTGATAAAAGGACAATAATTTTTTTAACCATTTACTTTGAATTTCAAAGTACTTTTATTTTAAACATTATGATTATACAAGAAGAACAAAAGGAATTTAACTGGACGGAATCATTTACCGTAAAACTAGCAATTATAGGAACAATGACTCTATTACTACTGATCCCATTAACGATGATAAAATCGATTATAAAAGAAAGGGAAAACAATCAGGTAGAAGTAGAAAAAACAATGATGGAGCAATGGGGAGATGCACAAGAAATAACAGGGCCTGTTTTACACATTCCATTCTACAAAACAGTTATTCGGAAGGTAACAGAGGAAAAACTTGTCGTAAAAAAATGGGTTCATATTATGCCTGAAAATTTGACTATAGATTCAAACATCAGCCCCAACACAAGATACCGCGGCATTTATAAAACCACAGTTTTTCATTCAGAGATGAATATCGCAGGTCATTTTTTACTTGATAAAGAACAATTAAAAAAATACGGAGACCTGGATTACTCCGATGCCGTACTCTCTATTGGCATAACAGACAACAGAGGAATAAAAGGTATTACAGAAATAAAATGGAATACTACCCCACTTGAAATAGAACCTGGTTTAAAATGCAAAGATTTAGTCAGTCAAGGTATAAGTGCACAAGTACCATTAATAGGAGAATCAACCAATAAGGACTGTGATTTTAATATCAAGCTCAATGTTAGCGGAACAAAATCTTTAAGCTATTGCCCCAATGGAAAAACAACTACTATTCAATTATCCTCAAGCTGGACCGACCCCAAATTCACAGGTTCATTTTTACCAAACAAACGAAAAATAACGCCTGAAGGATTCCAAGCCGAATACGAGATAACACATTTAAATCGTTCATTTCCGCAAATATGGCAAGAAAAAGACTACGCAATCAACGATAGAACATTAGGTGTTGAGTTATTTATACCTAACAACCATTATCAAAAATCACTAAGATCCGCAAAATATGGAATCCTTTTTATCATTCTTACTACGCTTGTTTTCCTTTTTATTGAACTTTCAAAGAAAAAAGAAATCCACATGCTACAATATCTGCTGGTCTCTTTGGCTTTGGTTTTATTTTTCTCGATTCTCACCGCGTTAAGTGAACATCTGGGTTTTAATTTGGCATATCTCTGTGCATCGGTTTGCACCATTGCCTTAATCACTTCCTATTCAAAAACCTTATTAAAAGAGAACCAACTGACATTATGGGTTCTGGGATTACTTACTATTCTATATACATTTTTATTTGTTCTGCTTCAATTACAAGACTATGCCTTCCTAGCCGGAAATATAGGATTATTTGTGATACTGGCCGTTATCATGAAGGCTTCAAGCAAACTAAAGTTAAACACTACTAATCAATCACTTAAAATACATTAAAAAATTTAAAAAGAGCTGCAGCTCTAATTCCTGCAGCTCTAATCAATTCTATATACTTATTATCAATAAATAAGCCTTATAAATAACTCTTAACATATTCCATAAACTAAAAAATCCCTACTAAATACATTAGCAGGGATTTTCAATATAATGAAAGTTACTTTTATTCAGCTTTCCACTCACGAGCAGCCTCATACATGGCCAAAACATTTTCAACGGGTGTTTCAACTTTTATTTTATGACTTGGGCCTAAAATAAATCTTCCTCCCGGAGCCATCACATCCAACAGCGCTTTCACGCCATCTTTCACTTGCTGTGCAGTTCCTTTACGCAATAAAAGCTCTTCGTCCATAGCGCCACAAAAGGTAATTAGCTTACCAAAATCCTTTTTCAACCCCTCAGGTGACATACCCATTGCTCTTGTTTGAATAGGGTCCAAGACCTCAGCTCCGGCACTGATAAATTCAGGTAATAATTTTCTTACACCCCCACAGCTATGCATGTAAAAGTGAGCGCCCATTTCCTTGGGCTTTTTAATAAAGACATCTATAGAAGGCCTAATATAGTTCTCCCAATGGTCATGACCAATGGTTAAACCACTCTGGCTTCCAAAATCATCCGCAATTCTTACAAAGTCGACCCGATCTTGTGCCACTTCAAAAAATTCATCGATAAAACCTTTATAAAACTCAATGACTTTATCACATAAAGCTCTGAAGAACTTAGGATGCGACATCATCACCTCCATAAAGGATTCCCTACCAATAAGACGTTGTATAATTCGGAATAAACCCGGGGAAGAATATCCCGGAGCAGTCATAATAGCATAATTTTGGTAGCGTACTAACTGACTATCAAGAGAATCAAAGTCAAACAGATTATTAGTAGGCCAAGGAAAATTGTCAAGAGCGGCCAAATCGGTCACCCCCTGCAAAGGAAAATGATCGGCTTGCCAATAACCATATTCTCCTTTTTTTATGCGCGAATATCCAACCCCCCATATATCCTTCTTCTTTGTATTCTGCTTATTTATAAGCTGAGGTCCTATGTATGTAGGCTCTACCCATCGAAAATCCACATCCAGGTGTTCAAGAAGCTGATCTCTATTGGTAAATCCTAAGTAGGACATCATTTTCTCACCAAATTCCGGAACATCCCAATAAAAGAAGGGAACCCTATCTGGAATTTCATTGTTCAGAGCTTTTAACACTCTTTCTTTATGGTTCATAAATGATGTTTTTAGACTATTGTAATTACAAT
>JBFHKL010000124.1:0-11787 GCA_041595375.1 Saccharicrinis sp. | reverse complement strand
TTATTTAGACATCTTAAGAGGCATATCGTCCATGGATATAAAGTTTGCATTTTCGATTCTTCCGTCTTTGACCACATAGCCTTCAGGCATTTTCTTGATTTCCTCTAGAGAAAGCCCTTCTACTCTTTGCATAAGTTCTGCTCTATGTTTTTCAACGATCTCGGTATATTTAGGATCATAAGCTAAATTATCAAATTCATTAGGATCCGTTTGATGATCATACAGCTCCTCAAGATTTAAGCCTGTGTAGTAAATATACCTGTACCTTTCACCTCGTAGAGCGTGTCCTATATAAGAACTAGCTGGCATATGATAACTGATCAATGCACTATAATCTCTTTTAGCTTCAGGGTCCTTGACAAGAGGAAACACTGACTCTCCATCACAATGCTTTGGCACATCAAAACCAGTAAGATCAACCAGAGTAGGATAAACATCAAGTAAGGAAACTGGTTGACTACAACGACTACCTGCTTTTGTTACGCCTGGTGCTCTTAATATAAATGGTACACGTGTTGCTTCTTCGAAGAGCGTGAATTTTTCGTAAACTTCTTTTTCACCGATGTGCATACCATGATCTGACCATAACACAACAATTGTATTGTCTTTATAGCTAGAATTGTCGAGTGCTTCTAGTAAGCGCCCTATCTGTGCATCGGCAAAAGCAATACTTGCAAGATAGGCCTGAATAACATGCTTCCATTGCTTATTCTCAAGTACAAATTTGTGCATATAGCGACGGCTATTTAGCATTATTGCATCTTTCACATCGTCATTTTCTATAAGAAGATCTGGAATGTCTTCTAAAGGATACAAGTCGAAGTATTTCTGAGGTACCTGCCATGGTAAATGTGGACGAAATATTCCACAAGCTAGATAAAAGGGTTTCTCATGTTTTTGATTCAGCTCATACCTTGCCCAATCAACGACCTGATAATCTGACATTTTATTATCAGCCACGTCAATGGGACCCCAGGAAAATGAACTATATCGGTGCCCCTTCCATTCAGCGGGGTAGGCCACTTTATCATTGGCCCTTATCTGAGAAGGAACATTAACATATGCACTTGGGAAGTAGAAATCCCAAGATTCTGGTTCTACAAGAGACATTGTTGTCCAATCAGCTGTAAGCGTATGATATATCTTACCTCCGGCCAGAGTTTCATATCCACGGTTATGAAAAAACTGCTCAATGGTTTCAATATCCTTGAAAATAGGCTCTTTTCGCCAATGTGGGCCATCGTAATCTACATTTCTTAGATTATTCGATTTAGAAGGTTGTACACCAGTCATAATTGCCAACCTAGAAGGATGACATGCAGGAGCAGCGCAATGCGCATTTTCAAATATCAGAGATTGGGCTGCTAACTTATCTAAGTTGGGTGTTTTAGAGATATTAAGCCCGCCGAGTGGTCCAATCCAATCATTCATATCGTCAATGGCTATAAACAAAACATTAGGTTTTCTTTCTGCTTTCGGACGGCTTGTCTGGCAGCACAATAAAAAGCAACTCATTAAAACAGAAATTAATAAGCTAAATTGGAACTGTGTAAATTTCATGATTATATAGATTATTTAATTTTTACTTTAAAATGTAAAAAATAGAAATAGATTTAATGACCAGTCTTAATTACACACTGCATGCTGTAATCAAAAATGAGCAGATTGTCGGAGATAATTTCTATCTGGAAAGACTTAAATTAAATACGACAATCCGCACACCTAAACTATGATCATATTCCTGCATGGGAAACCTTTTACATGACTTCCTACAAGTATATTTATTTTGTTTGTTCTTCTCTAAGCAACTTTCCGTTTATAAATTCTTTTGAAGAGACTGTGATGTTATTTCCATCACCCTCTAAACCAGTAAAGGTAATTTCCTGAACTCGGCCATCCAATAACTCAACTACCAACTTATTGGCACTTTTAGCTGTAACCGATTTAATGACAGATTCTGTTTCATAAGGCTCAATAACAGATAGGTAGCTTGTTTCTTTACCCTTTGTTCTGACAGCTAATGTTTTTCTGCGAGATGATTCATCTCCCATGGGGAAATCGCCACCTATTTTGGTTTTGAAAACTACTGCTTCAATACCTGATAAGTCAACAGTTACCGTTGCTTTCTCTTTTGTGTTTTTTGGCATTCCAGGAGTAGATTTAGCCATCAATTGGCCTTCTATTTTAACAGGGCCACCATAATAGTCTACACCAATAGAAGTCGGTTTAAGCATGTTGTTGTATTTCACAGGAAGAGAAGATACAAACACTTCGGAACCACCTTTTAAAACTAGTTTTGCATTACCCCAGAAAATGGTATTGGTTTTGGATTTACCCACTTGTGTTGTTAATATAAGTTCTTTTTTTCCAGCAATATCTAACTCAATATCTTTAGCACCCAATACCCAAGCTCCTGTGCTATCGTTTAATAAGGTCTGTCCATCGGCAGCCACTTTGTACCAAAGTTTTTTATTTACCGCAAAAGCCTCGGGGGTAGTTCCCACCATTATTTCGTTTTGCTTTGGCCAGGCATTAAACACGTCAATTTTAAGCGGACCATCTTCGTTTTCTCTCATGCGAGCTCCTTCATTGTCGCAGCCTTCACCAAAACACATTTCAAATTTACTCCTTGCTGTTCCTGAAGTGGTATACCAATCGCAATCCGTTGTAAATTGAGCGGCTCCCAAAGGGTCTGTATTCCACTGGTTATCGTGACGTAGTTTTTCCTTTTTATCGGCAGTTAACTCTTTAAAGCCTTTGATTTGCATTAACCAGTCGTAAGTACGCACACTGTCTGATTGCATGTAATCTGCCAGCACAATATAATCATCCATCATAACCATTAAACGTCGCTGCATAATAGAATCGGTAAAAGCAGTACAGTCGCCATAAGGAGGATGGTTTTCTGGAATAAATAAACTACGTCCTTCGCCCCATGCTTTATCTTGCACAGTAACAGGTTTGCCCCCGTAAACCATTCCCATATATGGAGGATGCATCCATCTAGCTTTGGATTCAACCACTGTGGCTTGCATTAAGTCTCCGGTATAGAATAACTTTCTGAAACTCTCTGAAGGTTCTTGCATTTTTTGGTCGACTACCACCATATTTTTATTGATAGAAGTCTGAACCAAGAATTTGTAAACATACGCGGAATAACCGTACCAATACATCTCTGGATTGTAAAAACTACGACCATAACGCATCATACTAATTAACTGGGTACGATCATAATGTCCGTGTCCTCCTCCATGAGTTCCGTAATGCAATACGGCTTGAATTTGCTCACGTTGTTCTCTGCCTTCTTTTTGCGAACGCAATTGCACAATCCCCATATTGTCGGCATAGGCCGATTTACTAACCTTTTCAGAAGTAGCATCAGGCAACTCAGGAACACCATAAAGTAAATCTCGCTTATCTCCTCGCTGAATGATAGCTGCATATTCTGGGTCACGATAAAGGTAGTAGGCCAATTCATAATCGGCACCAGCAACCATATTTTCAAAGGCATCGTTCACTCCAAAAATTACACCTCGGTAATCAAGGAAATCTAAAGGTGCATCCCACATATCTTTAATACCAATACTGTTGTAGTTTAGCGTTCCCCATTTCATAAAATTCATTCCCCACAAACCGGGTTCGTTTCTGCGTGGCAGTAGAGAATGATTGGGTGTAGTTCCCATGGGTAATTTTTTATCCTTAAAGTTCTCACCCCAAGGCTCAAGAGCAATAGCTATTTGGGAAAACATGGTTGAACACCATAGATTGTAACCAATCGCACATTCGTGCCACCATCCATCATTTAAAACGCCCTGTGTCAATTGCTGATAGATACCTGCCGGCATACTTAAAATTTCCTCTGCTAAATGTAAATCCTGTATGGATAATGCACAATACAAAGCACCTGTCAATTCGCTCAAATCCCAGTTTCCAATTGCACCATCGCTATTTTGAGTAATGGCAACATCAATGTACAATCTAAATGTATTTTCGATGTTTTTTTTGTCTTCAGCAGTTAATAAGCCGGCATCGATTATCATATCATAACCTCGAGCCACATTCTGAAAGAAACCACCTTCCTTCACAAAATTAGCGCCACCAGCACGCAATGTTGTTGGATAACCATTTTTAAGATTTGATAATCTTTTTAACAGCAAGACACACTTTTTTGCATAGTCTTTTTTTCCAGTTAATTGATAAGCAATAGCTGTTTTAAACATACTATCGGCATCGCGTTCAGTATATAAATGCTGCCCAAATTGCATATCGCGAGTTGGTCCTGTAATAGCTACTTCGGGCACAATCCATTTTTGAGCAATTCTCTCATACTCCTGCTCTTGCTCTTTTGCCCAGCCAAAATTCTCAACTTTACTTCTTACTTGCTGCCATTTATCGGCGGTAAAAAAGATATTTGGTGCGGGAACTTTTACTGCTGTGGTAAATTCCAATGTTGTTGCTGCAGAACCATTTCCATTAGGAATTGCTTTTAAAACCTGCTTTTCGCGAACACCTTTGGGTAAATTTGCTGGCACAGTAACTAGTACTTTGCATTTTTTTACTTCCTGAGGTTTTAATTCCAAAACAGCTGGCTCTACTTTTGCAGACATAGATTCCCAACCATATTTAGAAAAAACCAATTGTACATTTTGGTTTTGATTGGTGGTATTCCCCAGTTCTATCTCGTACTCTACTTTTTTTCCAGCTATAGCTGATTTACCTTGAATAGGGGCTTCTAAATATATTTTATCTCCCTTCGTTAGCTGAATATTTCGAATTTTAAAGCTTGAATTCTTTGCTGAAACACCCTTTATTGCGAACTCTTTTACTCCCTGCAGCGTACCCAACTGTCCTTCAACAAGATTAAATAAGTCCCAGGGAATGTAAACAGAATGCCAACCCGCGCCCACAACTTGTATATTTGCATCGCTAACAGGATTCAATTCATCGGCATCCTCTTCGGCGACCTTAAACAAAACATGTAATGCTGCCGAAGATTCTTTCTTAAGATAAATATCAAAACGAACTCCGGCATACTGGCTCCAATCTGCAGCATTGCCATAAATGGCCTTAAATCCTTTGTAGTAATATTCGCCATTCGGGTAACGATAGCTTATTGCTTTATCAGTTTTAAAAGTCGCTATCTTATTCTGGACATTCTCGATTCCCGACCAATCGGAAAAATCCTGAGCTCCAACACTAACACAATTTTGAGCATGTAAAAAACTTGTAAACAGAAATGCAACTGCAACAAAATATAATTTATACATAGACTAATGATTTATTTTTCTTTTTATTAATGAGTACACTACTTTTTCTTTGAAGGCCATGGAAATATGTTGGTACGATATGCCTCGACTTCAAATTTGTCCGTCATTCGTTTTAAACGGTCAGGAAAAACATCTGCCAGGTTGTTTAACTCGCTTCTGTCGACCTCTAAATTGTATAATTCCCACTTTCCTTTACCGCCTTTGGCAACAATTTTCCAATTACCCATTCGCAGTGCGCGGTTACCTCCATGTTCCCAAATAATATATTCACGCTCCATGCTGTCTCCTTTAATAATCGGCATTAAACTTTTACCTTCCATAGGTTTAATAGAAGAATTCTTATAATTTTCTGGATATTTCGCTCCAGAAACATCTACACAGGTGGCCATAATATCAACTATATGTCCAGGTGCTTTCTTTAATTCATTCTTACCTTTAATTCCTTTAGGCCAATGCATGATTAAAGGTGTAGAAATTCCACCTTCGTGTACCCAATGTTTGTATTCCCGAAAAGGTGTATTGGAGACATTAGCCCAACCTTTTCCATAAGAAAAATAGGTATCATCTGGTCCTGGCATAGTGCCACTAAACATAACCTGTCTGCCATCTCTTGTTTGTGCAGGGGCCAAAAATTCGTAATGCATCGAATCATCATGAATAGGCTTAACTTTTGCTAATTTGGAACGAGGCCCGTGACAACCATTATCTAACCAAGGAATAGCTTCGGCACAGCCACCATTATCTTGCATAAAAACAATTAGTGTATTATCTAGCTGTCCTTTATCTTTAAGTGCTTTTACTATTCTGCCAATTCCTTGATCCATTTGATCGACCATAGCAGCATAAGTTTTCATTAATTCAACTTCAAATTCTTTATCTTTCACTTTATCCCAATTACCAACTGTAGGCGAGAGTTTGGCATTGGCATTAATCAGTCCTAACTCTTGCATTTTTTTATATCTAGCCTGTCGAATAGCATCATAACCTTTGTCGTAAACACCGTCGTATTTTTTAATATCGCGCTGACGCGCATGCATTGGCCAATGAGCGGCAGTGTAGGCTACATACATGAAAAATGGCTTGGAATCATCAGCTTCCTCAATATATTTAACTGTGTTGTCACTAATTGCATCCGTAAAATGATAAGGTTCGTTAGGTTGATATTCAGGATCATTTTTAATGGTTATCATTTTGTTTTGTCTGGTTAACGTTGCGGGATCCCAAAAACTAACCGCACCAGTTATAATGCCATAAAAATTATCAAAACCTCGTTGTAAAGGCCAGTTATGCGTGCTATATTCTTCATTAATCTTAGGATGTGGTGTAACATGCCATTTGCCTATACAATAAGTTGCGTAGCCTGCTGGTTTTAAAACTTGAGCCATTGTAACACAATTATTATTTAAATCACCTCTATACCCATCTTCGCCTTGGTCGTTTAACATTTTACCCACACCAGTTTGGTGTGGATATAAACCTGTTAATAATGAAGCGCGTGTAGGACAACAACGCGCCGAATTATAAAACTGAGTAAATCGAACGCCATTAGATGCTAATTTATCAAGATTTGGTGTTTGTATTTCCCCTCCATAACATCCAATATCCGAATATCCCATGTCATCGGAAAGAATTACAATAATATTTGGTTTATCAGATCTAGTCTCATCTGACTTTTTTTCAATGCTTTTACAGCTGATAATTTCAAGGCCACAAATAAAAAGCAGTAGATACAATTTCATTTTATTCATCTTCATTTATTTTTACCATAAACGACTTAATATATTTTGGCTTTCAAGGCAATACCCCCCTTACTCTAGTCATCCATATTTTGCCTTGGCACTTTCATTTATTAATTGATATTATACCAGACTTCTCACTAACGAACAGCTTTCTTGTATAATTTCTCAGTACGTTTACGCATTTTTTTTAGCAAATCGGAAAATTCTACATTATGCGCCAAATTATTCTGCTCAAATGGATCGTTTTCTATATCATACAATTCCTCAATTTTAGGGCTATGTTCGTAATAAACGAAGTACTTATAACGATCAGTTCTAACACCATGGCTTCTATAGGATTTATTGGCTTTAATCATGTTCTTATTAATCTCATCTACGTTCTCTTTATTACGTTGGCTAAACATATCAACCAAGAAAAGGTCTTCCATAAAAACAGCATCTTGCCATTTTTTCATATCCTGAGATTTATCTAAAATTCCACTAAAATCTTTTCCTTGCATACTCTTTGGAGCTTTAATTCCTGCAAGCGAAAGGATAGTTGGTGCCATATCAACCGAAGAAATAAGTGCGTTTTCTCTAAATCCTCGTTTATTTGCAGGTACCCTTCCATCGTAAACAATTAAAGGAGCTTTCACACTTTCTTCATAGAGCAGACATTTATCAAAAAGCCCATGAGATCCCTGGAATCGTCCGTTATCGCTGGTGTAAATGATAATGGTATTATTAAGCATTCCGTTCTCCTTTAGCTTCTCCACTAATAAGCCAACTTGCTGATCGACACTATACCCTTGTGTTGCAAAACGGCGCACAAGTTTCTGATACTGCTCTGGTGTTGATGAGCGTTGTGCATGTAAGCGCGGACCTCGAGCATTTTCAATTACAACTTGTGGCAACTTATCATTAGCTCCTTCAACCCAATTCTTAGCCACTGGCATATCGTAGTCCTTATACTGTTCAAAATGCGGCATGTAAATATCTTTATTATTATCATGCTTTACTGCATAAAAACTAACCGACAAACAAAAAGGCTGATCTTTAGGTTGAGTCTCTATAAAATGCTGCATCGCTTCACCTGTTCTTAAAGTTCGACCAGAATTTTCTCTACCCTTTTTATAAATCTCTTTCAATCTGGTATCTTCTTCTGGCCACATTACAATTCCATTTCTGTCATGCGTTTCGCTACCGGCAAAAAAGTCGAAGACATTTCCCATGTTTTCTTTATAAAAATGTTCTTTTGGAGTACTCGGGCGTGAACCTTCTTTGGTAACTGTAAAACCAACCTTGCCTATAAAACCAGTACGATATCCTGCATTTTTTAGTATGGCTGGATATCCTAATCCAAAATCAGCTTGAGATAAAGTGTAATTATCTGGAGCTACAAAACCCACACGATGGTTTGAATTATAGCGTCCTGTGATCATAGTTACTCTGCTGGGCATACAAATGGCAACGGCATAAAAAGCCTTATCAAAAATGACACCTTCTTCTGCAAGTTTATCAATATTTGGTGTGTTAAACTCAGGCCTACCATAACAGCCCATATTATCGCAGCGCTGATCATCTGTCATCAAAAAAATAATATTAGGTTTATCCTTTACCTGAGCAGATAGGTTAAGTGGATTTATTATTAATGAAAACAGAAAACACAATATCAATGAAACTAAAAACTTTCTCATGGTTCAATTTATTTTTACCTTATAACTAAATTATAACAAATATACATAACGCTGTTCAAGCTCATATAAAACAAGACCGTTTGGAAGTATCTCTCAATTTAGAAGGATATATTAAGATGAAACTTGAGCTATTTGTCTTCATCCAATATGTACACAATTGGTTCTATTGTACCATTCTCTCTAAAAGTCATTTTCTCAAAACAAGCCGATCTGCGATGATTTGATCCTTCATTCACATCGCCCCTATGCTAGAAAAAATACCATTCTCCTTTAAACTCAATTACCGAAGCATGATTTGTAATTCTTGAAATTGAAATAATTTGCTCATTTTGATTATTGTTATCTTCAATACTCTTCTCCAATTACACCAAAGAGAAGCTACAACTTCACACTAAGTTTAGTTCCTTTAAAGTTCACAATTTCTTCTTTCCCTTCACCAATTATTTCAATGACCATATTCATTGGATTTTGCTCAAAGTTGATAAAACTACCTTCTCCGTTTTTAATGTCTAATTCCTTGCTTGCTTCAGAATAAGAAAAAACTATTTCGGAATATTCACCCTTTTCATAATCATATGTTTCGTTGTCATCTAGGTATAATACATATTCTGCATCTTTACCAGGATATACCTTAAGGCGTAAAGGTTCGTCTGTTTCCTCTGTTGCGTACTGGACCTTAGGCCCTGTTGGAATGATAGAACCTGCCTTTACAAAGATTGGAGTGCTATTAAATGGAGCTTCAACGGTCACTGTTTTGCTTCCTGCTATTTTTTCGTTGGTCCAGAAATTGAACCATTCGCCTTCAGGCAGGTAAACTTCTTTGTTTCTTTGCCTGTACTCCGTAACAAACGATACCATCATTGATTCTCCAAAGAAAAACTGGTCTTTTATACCCCAAGTGGTTTTATCGTTTGGATATTGATATACCAAAGGACTCATCAATAGGTGACTTTCATTGGTCACTTTCCAAGCCTCTGAATAAATATAAGGCATCAACTGGTAGCGAAGATCAATAAACTTACGCGCCATGTCTTCAAAGTCTTGCCCATAACGCCAAATCTCCGTTTCAGAAACATATCCATGAATACGAAATATGGGACTAAACGCACCAAATTGAAACCAACGCGTCATCAACTCAATAAATTCGGGATTAGTATATTGATCGTCATAAATAGGGTTGAGTGAATTAGCGTCTCTAAAGAAACCACCAATATCGTGCGTCCAATATGGGACTCCAGCCATAGTAAAGTTTAGTCCAGCTGAAATTTGCTCCTGAAACTGTTTCCAGGTAGCAGCGACATCACCCGACCAGCATGCCGCACCATATCGTTGCTGACCAGAGTAGGCAGAACGCGTTAGGTTAAAAACTCTTTCTTCTGGAAATTCATTTCGCCTTCCTTCATACATAGCTTTAGTAACCAGCAACGAATAGGTATTGTAAACATTACTGAAAGTCCCCACTGCTGTTTGAGCATCTTTTTTTGGTCTTCCGGCAGGTTCGGTACCATCTAACCAAATAGATTTCACACCAAAATGGAATATTGAGTCACTTAACATTCGATAATAGCGATGACTAACACCTTCATTATAAAAATCAAGATTGTGGTTTTTCGCGCCTAATTTGTGGTGTAAGAGATCGTATTTTTCGAGTAAAGGATCATTATCTACCATAGGCCAAACCGAAACCATCAGGTTAAGGTTTAGATCTGATAATTCTTTGGTCATTGCTTTAGGATCGGGATATTTAGCTCTATCCCATTCTGGTCCTTTTGTTCCTTCAGGCCAATAAAACCAGTCTTGTACAATGTTATCAAAAGGAATTTTCTTATTTCTCATCTCCCTAGCATTCTCTAGTAATTCGGCCTGGTTATGGTATCTTTCTCGACACTGCCAAAATCCGTAAGATTTTTTAGAAAACATTGGTGCTTTACCAGTTAGTTTTTGATATTCTGCAATTACTGCTGCAGGGTTGTCTCCATGAACCAGATAATAATCAATGATATTTCCGCGCTCACTGCTAAATACTGTTTTATCATAATCTGGTTCGTTATAAAACAAACTACCTACGATACTTGCACCTGTATTTTGGAAAGCAACTTTATATTCGTTTCCTGCCACAAGTTTTTTAACCCCTGAATAACAGGTTGGCACCCAAATAGTAGAGTAATCAACAATTGTATCACTATCAATGGTAACACGAATTTCACCTCTCATTCTAACTTTTGTGTCACTTTCTACAAAAAAGCTATACATACCTGATTTCTTAGGCGTAAAGATTGTCTCCCTAATGTTTTTATCCTTAACCGCTTTTGCTTTGTATTTAATTACATTCTCAGCATCCTTACCTAATTTTTCTTCTTTAGTGTCCTTAACTTCATCATCGCTATCTGAAAAAGTAATTTCATGTTGCGTTTTATTAAAATCAGTAAGGCTGTAGTTGTGCCAGTATATGCCATAATTGTTGGTTGAAACCAAAAATGGAACGGCGATTTCCTGATTAAATTGTTCCAAACGATTGGGAACATTTTTCCAGTTCATGATTCCACTCTGGAACTGTCCTAAACCATACAAAGCTTCATCCCCTGCCAAAAATGCCTGAGAAACCGTTCTTCCCTCTTCCAACTCAGATTTTATATAGGTTTGTTCATTGGTTTCAGAAACCAAATTTTGACCATCTTTACTTTGGTATTCAATGGTTCCATCACTATTCACAAATACTTTTAAAGTATTTGTACTAATGATAAGCTGATCCTCATGCTCTTTTATTTTCCAATCAACATCCTGCGGTTCCAAAATAGTTACATAATCCGGTAAGGCTGTTGAACGATCATTAATAAGTGATTTCTTGACATGAATTATAGATTCATCAACAATCTCAATTTCAATAATCGAACTATCCTGATAAACCTTAACAGAATGTTCCAGTTTCTCCACCTTGTAAACAAATTGCGAGGTACATCCAGTCATTGCAAAAATGATGACTAATATATAAACAGCTAAAGCTTTTTTAACAAATACCATTTCAATTTCCTATTAAATAAAATACAATTTCTCTTAATAAATCTGGAACCAAAAATATTGATTCGACATCAGAGGTATCTTTAA